>JAGVNQ010000112.1 GCA_020053195.1 Sideroxydans sp. | reverse complement strand
TTGATTTCTTCGGTCGAAGCGGTAGGCGAAACGCCCAGAATGTTGTACGGATTTTCCAATGAGTGCCTCCTGCAAGGGCGCGATTCTACCTTCTTGCGGAGGGGAGGTACATTTTGAATTGGTTACGATGTGTGATTTGGTGGCAACGTAGTGAATTTTCTAAGAAATCATCTTCAACTACTTTTTCAAGAAGGAATTTTTCGGGCTAATTAGGACTGGATTAGATAATGGATCGTCTTGCAACAATAACCAACACGAGCAAATCAAAAATCCCCGAAATACAGAGCAACAATCCCAAATAGACTATACTTAAATCCCAAATGGACGAGATGTCAGACATGCTTGAAACAGAGACAACATCAATCTATCCCAGATACATCCAGTCACGGGTGACGGCTGCGTTGGCTGATACGCCGGTCGTGTTGTTGTGCGGCCCGCGCCAGGCGGGCAAAACCACCTTGGTGCGGCAACTGGCTGGAAGTGAGCGGCGTTACCTCACGCTCGACGATGAACTGACTCGACTGGCCGCGCAAGAAGATCCGGTCGGATTGATTCGCAGTCTTGATAGAGCTGTGATTGACGAGGTGCAGCGCGCACCCAACTTGCTCTTGGCAATCAAAAAAGCGGTGGACGAAGATCGACGTGCCGGGCGATTCTTGCTCACCGGCTCCGCCAACCTGATGACCCTTCCCAGCATTGCCGACTCGCTTGCAGGTCGCATGGAAACCTTGGTGTTACTGCCTCTCGCCCAGTGCGAGATCGCCGCCAACCCGGAATCCTCTCTCACATGGCTCGACACGCTATTTGCCGATGGCATCTTGGCGGCAACTCAGTCAGCCGTGGGTGATGCACTGGTGGATAAAGTCATTCGTGGCGGTTACCCGGAAGCGTTATCGCGCGAGGACAATCGCCGTCGTAAAACATGGGCAAAACAATACATCGACTCGCTGCTCCAGCGCGACATTAAAGACATCGCCAGCATCGACAAGCTCGATCAGGTGCCGCGCCTGATGCGAGCCTTGGCGCAGACCGCAGGGCAACTCTGCAACTATAGCCAACTGGGCGGACAAGTCGGCATCGACCATAAAACCGCCAGCAAATACATCGCCATTTTCGAGCAAATGTACTTGATGCAGCGCGTTCCGGTCTGGTCGGGCAATCGCCTATCCAGAATGATTAAAACCCCAAAACTGCAATTTATTGATTCTGGACTGCTGGGTGTGTTGTTGGATTTTTCCGATCCGATGCGTCAGCGCAAACTGTTCGGTCAATTGCTGGAAAGCTATGTGTTCGCCGAGCTGCGCAAGCAAGCCACTTGGGCAGAGGGTGATTACGGAATTTTCTACTACCGCGACAAAGACCAGTACGAAGTCGATTTCGTCGTAGAGAATGCCTCGGGAGAAATTATCGGCA
Organism: Sideroxydans sp.; assembly: GCA_020053195.1. Classification (GTDB taxonomy): domain Bacteria; phylum Pseudomonadota; class Gammaproteobacteria; order Burkholderiales; family Gallionellaceae; genus Sideroxyarcus. The sequence continues at coordinate 3,342 of JAGVNQ010000112.1, read as the reverse complement.
TCGAAGTTAAAGCCGCCGCCAGCGTCTCGTTGGGTGACCTCGCCGGAATAAAGCGGCTGGCCAGTATTGCGCCGCAGAATTTCAAAGCAGGCATCATCCTTTACGATGGAATCGAAACGCTGCCCCTCGGCCACGTCAATGGTCGCCCGTTGTGGGCGATGCCCATCGCCACCCTGACCAGCAGTCGGAAAATGTAATCAAGCTGGATAAATAGAGGGGTTTCACGGCAGAATTGTGGCTATCTCAACTATGCGGAAAGCCCACTCGCCCGCGCCGAGGGGCGGGCGCTACCAGCGTCATACGGCCAATTGTGTTCCTTGCCTTCGTTTCAATCTTCGCCTGCGCCGATGCGCTGACGATGCCGCTCATGGCGGAGAAATATACTTTTGCCGCATCGCCCTCTATGCCGCGCACGCTATCTAGATTGTCCGCCAGCGGCAGGTTGCGCACGGAAGCGCGCAGCGCCATTGCACCTGCGGTGAGCGTTTTTGCATCCGCCTCGTCCGCCGCTTCGCGCGCACCGCGTAGCAAAACCTGACGCGCATTGCGCAGCTTTCCGGCGATCATGGCGCGCGAAACCTTCAATGCGAATGCGGCATCGCCCGCTTGCCGATGCTGCGCTTGCCGCAGCAGGATGTTGCCTGAAACCGCACCTTCCAACCGCGCTTTGAAACGCCAGTGAGTGTCGAGCAAAACAAGGCTGATGCCATCGTCCGCACAGCGGTGCATCAGCGCGGGCGAGACCATGATGTTGCCCAGACACACCACGCTGCCCAGATGGTGCAGCGGCACTTGCAGCTTTTTCATGCGCTCCACATTCAAGCGCAAGGTGTCGTTCCCCAGATGGAGATAACTGAGGGGAGTCATCACGTAGAGTGTGTAGTGTATCTGGCGCATGGTTGTTAAACTGAGTGCCTTGTCGTGCAAGGGAGGGTGTTATGAATTTTATTACTGCCGAAGAATTGATGGCCGATTTGGATAAGGTTTTGGACAAGCTGGAAGCGGGGGAAGATTTTGTGATTACGCGCAATGGCAAACCGTTTGCGCTGATGACGGCAACCCAGCCTAATCGGGTGGAAGAAGACATCAAGCTGATTCGTCGCGCACACGCTGTTGCCGCCTTGGATAAAATGAGGGCGCAAGCCAAGGCATCCGGGTTGGATCAAATGAACTTTGAAGAAATCAATGCCGAAATTTCCGCTGTGCGGGAGGGTAGGGATACGATTAGTCATTGATTCTAAAATAATGGTTAAAAAACATACCTGATTTGCCACAAAGATCAGCAGCCTCTCTCCCGAAGGCGGGAGAGAGGCTGGGGGAGAGGGGGTGCAGTTGAACAGGATGATTTTTCAATGGCTTTCCCTCTCCCTAACCCTGCTGAAAGCCGCGAAGTTACTCATCCCTCCACATCGAATAACGTCGCCGCCATTTCGCGCTGCTTTGCAATTTCCGCCATCGCCTGCGGCTGGCAAATATCATTCAGCGAACATTCCTTGCAGCGCGCATCGTTGGCAGGTGCAGGCAGCTTGCCGGAATCCAGCATGGCGCGGATGGTAGTGACGGTGTCTTCCACTTGCTGGCGCAATTCCGGCGTGATGGCGACCACTCGGCGGCGGCGCGAGGTGTGGTGATAAATCGCGCCGTTCGTGATCGTCTTGCCGAACATTTCTTCCAGACATATCGCCTGCGCGGCGAGTTGCAAATCATCGTGAACTTGCAGCTTTTTTCTGCCGTGTTTGTATTCCACCGGATAGATTTTTCCATCGGGATGAAACTCGACCACATCGCATTTGCCCACCAGCCCGAGACGCTCAGACCACACCGGCAACGCGCGTTCGCTGCGCACTCCCTCGAACGTTTCAAACCCCGCATCGTCCACCCGCTCATGCGCCGCATTACCGCGCATGGTGTGGACGTTTTCATCGAAAGCCTGCTCCAGATGAATCAAGGCGCACTGGCGCGGGCAATAGCTCCAGTGCTGGAGCGCGGAAAGCATGATGGGGTCGGCTGTCTCGATCATGTTGGCAGTGCTATTATTCGCTCGAATCAATCACGTTTACGGAGGGCACTATGGGCGCAATGCTGGAAATACTGGAAAACCAGGCACTGCAACTCTCGCCAAAAGAGCGGGGCGAATTGATCCACCGTTTAATCGTCAGTTTGGACGGCGAGCCGGATGATTCGCCTGAATTGATCGCCCAAGCTTGGGACGAAGAAATCGCGCGGCGCGTGGCGGACATGGAAGCAGGTAGAACGAAATGGATTCCCGCCGATGAAGTCATGACCCGGCTCCGCACAAAAGTTCTCGATGCAAAAAATGCTTCGAATCAGTCTTAGCGAAGAAGCGCAGACAGATGCCGATTCCGCTATCGACTGGTATATCGGCGAAAGTGCTTTCACCGCAGCGGAAGACTTCATCAACGAGATTGAAAGAGCCATCGGGCTGCTGAAGCAGTTTCCCGTGCTGGGTGAAGTTGGCATGCACAACACGCGGTCGTTTCCCTTCCATGGTTTCCCCTATTCCCTGATCTATCGGTTGCAAGGCGATACCGTTCGTGTCATTGCCGTTGCCCATCATAGCCGCCGCCCGGCGTACTGGGTTGGGCGGCGCTGAGCTTTTGTATTATGGGTTAAGTTCATGCGGCAAGATCGCGCATTACCAATCGCAACAGATTTGCCGCCCCCCTCAGCCAACCTTGCGTTGCAGCGAGACACCCGCAGGAATACCCGTCTCATTCACCGTTACGGTGTAGCCGGAAAAATCGCGCGCAGGTTCGTCGGAATTTTTCTGCACTGAATCAATTCGAACAAATTGTGCGCCAGCGCATTGCCCAATTTGCCACAGCCTACCAGCACACCGTAATGAAAACCGTAGCGTGGAAAAATGGAGCAGACCTTGCGCTTGAATTTTTACTTGAGTTGCGGAATGCGCAGCAGCGGGCGGCTTGAGGTATGCGAGTGAATTGAGGTGGCTTCACGGCAGAATTGTGGCTATCTCAACTATGCGGAAAGCGCGCGCCCCAATTCTTGCAAAACTGCGCGGAGCGCGACGTTGAAGTGTTGCCCCCTTGTGGGGCGGCACTTCAATGTCTTGCTCCCTCTCTCACCCCGGATGAACTACACTCCCGCGCGGCGCGTTTGTGCGGATCGGAAAGCAGCTCGTAAGCTTCATTGATCGCATTGAAACGGGCGGCGGCGCTGGAATGCGGATTTCGATCCGGGTGATGGCGCATGGCCAGCACACGGTAAGCCTTCTTGATTTCTTCGGTCGAAGCGGTAGGCGAAACGCCCAGAATGTTGTACGGATTTTCCAATGAGTGCCTCCTGCAAGGGCGCGATTCT
>JAGVNQ010000337.1 GCA_020053195.1 Sideroxydans sp. | reverse complement strand
GATCTGGTAGTTGTGAATCTTGCCGTGGCGAATATCCAGCCAATGCCCCAAACCGCCGCGCGCGGCTTCGATCAAGCCGACCCCGCGCGCATTTTCCAATTCGTGCGCCTGCACACAAAACGGTGCGCCCGGTTGAATCTGTTTCAACCAGTTTTCCATCGCAGGAATCACCAGCGCCAACTCCAGCATACGCGCCACCACACGTGTCAGCACGCTTGCGCCGTGGCGCGCCACCATGTCGCGCACCAGCGGATGCCCCGCCACCATCTGCCGCGCCAGCGCGCCCGTCTCCACCACCTGCCCCGCCAATCTCGGCGCTTTGCACCACGAGTACGCGCCCTGTTTATCCGGCTGCGGCAAGGTTTCCCCTTCATCCGGCGCGAGCGCGCTGTCGCCCGCCATCCAACTGCTAGTCACGTCTTCGCGGATGGCGCTGACATCCAAGGCCTGCAACTTGCCGTCCGCCCACAACCCCTGTTGAAACAGCGCATCCGCGCCATCGTGGTATGCGCCGTAGCTGATGAACCTATCGGTCGCGCGCCCCAACTGCCCCAACTCCAGATCGCGCGCGATGCTCAGGAAATGCGCGAAGTCTGAAGTCTTGGCGCGCGGCTGCATCCACGCCCACAGCGCTGCTTCGGAATCCAATGCGGCGACCGCTTGCAAGGTATCGCCGAACAAAGTGCGTTCAAGAAATTGGCGAAATTCCAGCAGTAAAATTTTCAAACGCAACTTCTCCGCCTCTTCCAGCGCACGCGACGAACCGCCGGGCTGCAAGGACAGCGTGTGCGGCCATTTGCCCGCGAGGTAGCCCATCACGTTCATGAACTTGGCGCGCACCGGCAACACCTCTGACGCAGCCGAACCACTCACCGCTTTGAAGCGCGCTTGCGCGGCGGAAAACCACGGGCGATTTGCGTAACCGTCGCGCGCAAAATCCGGCATGAAAAACAAATAAAAATGGCTGAGATGATCCGCCAGATTTTCCGCCGCCAACGTGAGGTTGGCCGCGAGACGGCCATTCTGCGGCGCTTGCAAACCCATGCTCTGCGCCAATGCCTGCGCTGCCGCAGCCGACTGCGCCACCGAACAAATGCCGCATATACGCGGCACATATACCAGCGCATCCAGCGGATGTTTGCCCTGCAAAATCTGCTCGAAGCCGCGATACATGGGCGAGTTCACATAAGCCGCAGACACGCGCCCCGCCTCGATGTCCAGCGTGACTTCCAGATCGCCTTCGACGCGATTGAACGGGCCGATGATTCTTCTGCTCATTTCAATCTCGTCCTCTTGCGACACGTTTCCCTCCCCCATGCAGGGGGAGGGTTAGGGTGGGGGTAGAAACGCTAATGTTCCACAACTCTACCCCCATCCCAGCCTTCCCCCTGCAAGGGGGAAGGAGTAAGTTTGGATCAAATGGAATTTTCATTTCAATCGCGTCCTCTTGCATGCAGGCGTAATCACCTGATGATCTGCCACCGCGTTTTCTTTGACGCGTTTGGGCGTAGCCGATTTGGATAAAGAAGCCAGCGCTACGAACCACGCCTTGGGCATATCAGTCGGCAAGCCGATGGGGATGCCCGCGACCTTGGGCGTTACGCCGAAGGGATGACCCGGCTCTTCAAAACCCGGCTCGGTGCAAGCAATGCAAGCATAGCCGCCGCGCAAACACGAACCTTCGCCGTTCCACAAACGGATGTTGCAATCGGCATGCACTTGCGTGCCTTTGCAGCCCATGTTTTCCATAAGGCAACCCAGGTCGGACGGCTTGTGCGCGCTGGCTTTGAATTCGTAAAACTCGTTGCGCGTGCAGCCGTGATGCACCAGATGGTCGGCATAAATTCGCGGGCGGCGGAACACATCCAGATGCTCTTCGCGCAACTCGCCCGCCGCCAGCGAAGCCAGCGTTTCGACCACCCAGTGCGGATGGATAGGGCATCCCGCGATATTCACCACCGGCAAACCGCCAGCAGCTCTATAGTCTTCGCCCAGCAGCCCGCCTTGCGAATCGCCGTCGTATTGCAGCCCGCAGGCATCGGTCGGATTGCTGCCGCCCGCCGTGATTCCGCCAAACGCCGCGCAACTGCCCACCGCCAGCGTATGCCGCGCCACTTTACTCAGTTGCGTTATCAGCTCCATCATCGAAGCGTTGCCCGTCGTCTTGTGAAAACCGCCGCTGCCAAACGGCCCTTTCAGCACCGCGCCTTCGAGGCACAAAATATCCAGACGTGTTTCACCGCTGGCGCACGATTCGATGATCGCGCGCGCCTCATCCGCGCTCTGTTCCGACAAGGTCGGATGCCACAACAAATTGATGCCGATGCCTTGCAGCGTATCGAACAGATTGCGGCAATCCGCATTCAGCAAAGACAACGTGCAACCGCCGCAACCGCCGGATTGCAGCCAGAGCAAGTTGAGTCCCTCCGCGTTCGTTCCCTCTCCCGCAAGCGGGAGAGGGTTAGGGTGAGGGGCGTTCCGGCTCACCTCACTCACCCTTCTTCTCCATCCCATACCTTGCCAACTTGCTGCGCAAGCCCACACGCGACAATCCCAATTCACTCGCGGCGCGCGTTTTGTTCCAGCGGTGGCGGATCAAGCATTCGTTCAGCACGCGCGCTTCCAGCGCTTCCATTCTTTCCTTCAGGCTGCCGTTCAATCCGGCGAGGATGCTCATGTCTTGCGACTGCTCTTCCGGCGCGGCACGCAGCACTTTGGGCGAGAATAAATGCGCGCCTATGAATTCGCCGTCGCACAACAAGATGGCGCGCAAAATTTCGTTCTGCATCTCGCGCACATTGCCCGGCCACTGGTAATTGGAGAGACATTCCAGCGCTTCCGGCGTGAAGCCCTGAATGTCTTTGCCCATCGCGGGCGCGGCTTGGCGCAGCAAGGACAGCGCGATCATCTGGTTGTCCATTTTGCGCTCGCGCAACGCGGGCATGGGCAACACGAATTGCGTCAGGCGGTAATACAAATCTTCGCGGAAGCGGCCTTTGCGCACCTCTTCTTCCAAGTCGCGGTTGGTCGCCGACAACACGCGCACGTCGATCTTGCGCGAACGCGAACTGCCCACGGCACGTATCTCGCCTTCCTGCAACACGCGCAATAATTTGACCTGAAACATCGGCGAGGTTTCGCCGATCTCATCCAGAAAAATCGTGCCGCCGTCGGCTTGTTCGAACAAGCCGATGCGGTCCTCGAACGCGCCGGTAAAGCTGCCGCGCTTGTGGCCGAACAATTCCGACTCCAGCAACTGGTCGGACATCGCGCCGCAGTTCTCGATCACGAAAGCGCGCGCCGCGCGCGGACTGGAATAGTGAATCGCGCGTCCCAACAATTCCTTGCCCGAACCGGATTCGCCCG
>JAGVNQ010000294.1 GCA_020053195.1 Sideroxydans sp. | reverse complement strand
GAATGGCTGATGTCGGCGGAATACATCGCGGCGGGCGGCAACCACAACATCATCTTCTGCGAGCGCGGCATCCGCACCTTTGAAACCGCCTACCGCAACGTGCTCGACGTGACCGCCATCGCCGTGCTGAAAAAAGAAACCCACCTGCCGGTGATCGTCGATCCCTCGCACGCGGGCGGCAAAGCGTGGATGGTTCCCGCGTTGTCGCACGCCGCCATCGCCGCCGGAGCCGACGGCCTGCTGGTCGAAATGCACCCCAGCCCGTGCGACGCATGGTGCGATGCCGATCAGGCGCTGACCCCGGCGGAGTTGAAGAAGTTGATGGGTACGGCTGGCGCGATTGCAAAGGCGATAGGACGCACGCTGTAATTACTTATTGAATATGCACCTTGATCGCAAGCCAGTAAATACGGGAATCTACACGCGGTACATAGTGTAGATCGCCTATTGGCGCGGCTTGCGGTGAAGGTGGTTGTGAAATTTTGTCTGATGGATGATCTTTGAGGAGAGCAACATGAGGCTGAGCTTCACCCACATCGAAGAACAAAATGAAATTGAATAAGATCGTAATTTTCGGTGTCGGCCTGATCGGCGGCTCGTTCTCACTGGCCTTGCGCAAAGCGGGTGCGGTGTCGGAAGTCGTCGGCTTCGGGCGCAGTATGGCGACGCTGGAACAGGCCAAACAACTCGGCATTCTCGACCGCATCGGCAGCGATGTGGCGCTTGAAGTTTGCGATGCAGATATTGTTCTGCTGGCTACACCCGTGGCGCAAATGACGGACATCTTCATTCGCATTGCACCACATCTGGGGGCGCATACGCTGGTGACCGACGGCGGTAGCACCAAGGGCGATGTGGTGGCGGCGGCGCGGATCAATCTTTGCGACAAGATTGCACAATTCATTCCCGCGCATCCCATCGCGGGTGCGGAGAAAAGCGGCGCGGCGGCGGCGCTGGCCGATTTGTATCAGGGTAAAAAAGTGGTGCTGACTCCGATGCCGGAGAATTTGCCGGAGTCGGTGGCGCGTGTGCGCGAAGCGTGGCAATTGTGCGGTGCGGTGGTGAGTGAACTGACCCCGCAGCAGCATGACGAAGTGTTCGCCGCCGTGAGCCATTTGCCGCATCTGCTGTCGTTTGCGCTGGTGCATGATTTGGCGCAGCGCGACAACCGCGACCAGTTGTTATCCTTCGCCGCCAGCGGCTTCCGCGACTTCACCCGCATCGCCGCCAGTTCGCCCGAAATGTGGCGCGACATTTGTATGGCGAACCGCGATGCGCTGTTGGATGAGTTGGGAAGTTATATGCAGGAACTGGAAAATATTCACGAGGCATTGGCCGAGGCCGATGCAGCCAAGCTGGAAGAAATTTTCAGTCTGGCGCGCGAAGTGCGCAGCGCTTGGACGCAACAATAATTTGATCGTCATTCCGGCGCAGGCCGGAATCCAGCGTATTGAATAAATATGCTTTTGATTTTGTCCCGCGTTGCGGGAATTATTTTTTTTGCTGGATTCCGGCCTGCGTCGGAATGATGGTATCTAGAAGGTGTTACATGACTCAACACGAATTTATTGACCTCCCTCCCCTGATGTCCGCGCACGGTACGGTGCGTCTTCCCGGTTCAAAAAGTATTTCCAATCGTGTGTTGCTGCTGGCGGCGCTGGCGCAGGGGACAACTGTCGTGCGCGATTTACTGCATTCGGACGATACCGAGCGCATGCTGGATGCGTTGCGCATATTGGGCGTTGACGTGGAGTCGTTGGGCGACAACGCTTATCGTGTCATGGGTTGCGGTGGCAATTTTCCCAACAAAAATGCCAAGCTGTTTCTCGGTAATGCAGGCACGGCATTTCGTCCGTTGACGGCGGCGCTGGCTTTGTCTGGAGGCAGCTACGAGTTGTCCGGCGTACCGCGCATGCATGAGCGACCTATCGGCGATTTGGTGGATGCGTTGCGCCAACTCGGCGCAGACATTCGCTATCTGGGCAATGAGGGTTTTCCGCCGTTGCAGATTTCTCCTGCCATATTGCCTAATGAGTTGGAGCCAGTGAAGGTTCGAGGAGATGTATCGAGCCAATTTTTGACTGGTCTGTTGATGGCTGCGCCGCTGCTGGGGCGGGGAGTGAATGTCGTAGTTGAGGGTGAGCTGATTTCCAAGCCATATATCGAAATTACCCTGGCAATGATGGAGCGTTTTGGAGTTAAGGTGTGGCCTCGCCTAGATGGAAATGAGCATGACTTTCAGCATTTCGTTTTCTTTGAAGGTAAGAGTTACCACAGCCCAGGCACAATCTACGTAGAAGGTGATGCTTCTTCAGCCTCGTATTTCCTCACGGCGGGCGCTATCGGTGGCGGACCGTTGCGCGTCGAAGGCGTGGGCAATACCAGCGTGCAGGGTGATGTGCGTTTTGCCGAAGCTCTGGAAAAGATGGGCGCAGTGATTGTGATGGGCGACAACTGGATAGAGGCGCGCGCGCCTGTCAGCGGCAAATTGCATGCCATCGACCTCGACTGCAACCACATCCCCGATGCCGCGATGACGCTGGCGGTGGCGGCCTTGTTCGCCGACGGCACGACCACCTTGCGCAACATCGCCAGTTGGCGTGTAAAAGAAACCGACCGCATCGCGGCGATGGCGACGGAGTTGCGCAAGTTGGGTGCAACGGTGGAAGAGGGGGCTAATTTCATTCGTATCACACCTCCCTCTCCCCCAGCCCCTCTCCCGCAAGCGGGCGAGGGGAGTTTATTGCGGCATGCCGCTATCAACACCTACGACGACCACCGCATAGCGATGTGTTTCTCGCTGGCCGCCTTCGGTGGATCAGGTATCCGCATCAACGACCCGAAATGTGTGGCAAAAACTTTCCCGGAATATTTCAAGATGTTTGCTCAAGTCACTCAAACCGTTCCCGTCATCGCCATCGACGGTCCATCCGCTTCCGGCAAGGGCACGGTGGCGCAGCGGGTGGCGACGGCGTTGGGCTGGCATTATTTGGACAGCGGGGCGCTGTATCGTTTGCTGGGCTTGGCGGCACAGAAACGCGGTATCGCGCTGGATGCGGAAGAGCAATTGGCAGCTTTGGCGGGGCAGGTCGATATTCGCTTCGAGGGCGAAAACATCTGGCTGGACGGTGCGCAGGTGGGCGACGAATTGCGCACCGAGGAAGCGGGTTCGGCAGCATCAAAAATCGCGGCGTTACACAAAGTCCGCGCTGCTTTGCTGGACAAACAGCGCGCTTTCCGCCGTGCGCCGGGCTTGGTGGCGGACGGGCGCGATATGGCTTCGGTGGTTTTCCCCGACTCGGTGCTGAAGATATTCCTGACGGCCTCCGCCGAGGCGCGTGCCGAGCGCCGATATAAGCAGTTGAAAGAGAAAGGGATGAGTGCTAATATCGCCGCCCTTTTGCAGGATATACAGGCGCGCGACGAGCGAGATACTCAACGTAGCGCGGCTCCGCTGCAACAGGCGCAAGGTGCGAGCTTGCTGGATACGACCCCTCTGAACATCGAGCAGGCGGTTCAGGAAGTGCTTAGCCGCTACCGTGCGTTGGAGTCCAAATAGAGCCTTTCTGTTTGGGATTTTTAACTAACCCCCGCTCATCACGGGTTTTGTCCTCAAGGTAAATCAATAATGTCTGAAGTCGCTGAAATGGAAAATTTTGCATCAATGTTCGAAGAAAGCCTGACACGCAAAGAAATGCGCGCGGGTGAACTGATTACGGCTCAAGTCGTTCGCGTCGAGCAGAACGTGGTTGTGGTTAATGCCGGATTGAAGTCCGAAAGTTTTATACCCGTTGAAGAATTCAAAGACGCAGCGGGCAACATCGAAGTTAAGGCCGGTGATTTTGTCACGGTCGCCATCGAATCTCTGGAAAACGGTTACGGCGAAACGCGCTTGTCGCGTGAAAAGGCTAAACGCCTAGCAGCCTGGATCGATCTGGAACAAGCGATGGAAGAAGGTCGCATCGTTGAAGGTTACGTGAGCGGCAAGGTCAAGGGCGGTCTGACTGCCATGGTGAACGGCATCCGCGCATTCCTGCCCGGTTCGCTGGTGGATACACGTCCGGTCAAGGACACCACACCATACGAAAACAAGACCATGGAGTTGAAGGTTATCAAGCTGGATCGCAAGCGCAACAACGTGGTGGTTTCCCGCCGCGCTGTGCTGGAAGCCACGCAAGGTGCCGACCGCGAATCTCTGCTGGAAAACCTGAAAGAAGGCGCAATCGTCAAGGGCATCGTCAAGAACATCACCGACTACGGTGCATTCGTTGACTTGGGCGGTATCGACGGTCTGTTGCACATCACCGACTTGGCATGGCGTCGTGTGAAGCACCCGTCCGAAGTGTTGACAGTGGGCGACGAAGTTGAAGCCAAGATTCTGAAATTCGACCAAGAGAAGAACCGTGTTTCTCTGGGCATCAAGCAAATGGGCGACGATCCCTGGAATGGTCTGGCACGTCGCTACCCGCAAGGCACACGTCTGTTCGGCAAGGTAACCAACCTGACCGACTACGGTTCTTTCGTGGAAATCGAGCAAGGTATCGAAGGTCTGGTTCACGTATCCGAAATGGATTGGACCAACAAGAACGTGCATCCGTCCAAGGTGGTTTCCTTGGGCGATGAAGTCGAAGTCATGATCCTCGAAATCGACGAAGCACGCCGCCGCATCTCCCTGGGTATGAAGCAGTGCAAGTCCAATCCTTGGGACGACTTCGCGCTTAACCACAAGAAGGGCGACAAAGTTAAGGGCGCAATCAAGTCCATCACTGACTTCGGCGTGTTTATCGGTCTGGATGGCGGCATCGACGGTCTGGTGCATCTGTCCGACTTGTCTTGGAGCACACCGGGCGAAGAGGCTGTGCGCAACTACAAGAAGGGCGACGAAATGGAAGCCGTGGTGCTGGCCATCGACGTGGAGCGCGAGCGCATTTCTCTGGGCATCAAACAACTGGAAGGTGATCCGTTCGGCGGCTACGTCTCCGGCCATGACAAGGGCGCAATCGTTACCGGCACGGTGAAGTCGCTGGATGCCAAGGGCGCTGTCGTGATGCTGGAAGGCGATGTTGAAGCCTACCTGAAGGCCTCCGAAGTTTCCGCCGACCGCGTGGAAGACATTCGCGGCCACCTGAAAGAAGGCGACACCGTCAAGGCTGTTATCATCAACGTGGACCGCAAGAACCGTGGCATCAACCTGTCGATCAAGGCGCTGGACAAGGCCGACACCGCAGCGGCGATGCAGAAGTTCGCAGCGGAAAACACCAGCATTGCCGGCACCACCAATTTGGGCGCATTGCTCAAGGCGAAGATGGATTCCAGCAAGGCTGAAGCACAATAAGACCATTAGCAGGAGGAGCAATGACCCGTTCTGATCTGATCGCCAAACTAGCGGAGCGTTACACGCAACTGTTGGGCAAAGATGCCGAGTTGGCAGTCAAAGTGATCTTGGACAGCATGTCGGCGACTTTGTCGAGCGGCGGCCGTATCGAGATTCGCGGGTTCGGCAGTTTCACCTTGAACTTTCGTCCGCCGCGCTTGGGGCGCAACCCCAAGTCCGGTGACAAGGTTCAAGTGCCCGCCAAATACGTGCCGCATTTCAAGGCCGGAAAAGAGCTGCGCGAACGGGTCGATTATCCTCAAGCCTGATGCTGTTCTGAAGTAAATCGATTGGCGGCATATCGCGAGATGTGCCGCCAATTTTTTTGTTGTTCATGTTATCGTTGCGCACCGTTTTATTGGCGAGAATAACACCATGCAATATTTGATCTGGTCTCTGCGCGCCGTGCTGTTTCTGATGCTGCTGGGCTTCGCGGTGAAAAACGACCAACCCGTCGTGTTGCGCTATTTCTTCGGCTACGAATGGTCAACTTCGCTGGTCGTCGTGCTGCTGTGTTTCTTCACGCTGGGCGTGGCCGTCGGCCTGTTGTCCATGTTCGCCAGCCTGTTGCGCCAACAGCGTGAACTGGCCGCCGTCAAACGCGAACTCAAATTGAAAAACAAGCTGGCAGAAATTGATGCACAGCACGAATCAACCCAACCTCCCGAGATTGTTACCTGATGGATTTTGAACCCTGGATGCTGCTGATATTCCCGTTCTTTTTTGGCATGGGATGGCTGGCCGCACGCATCGACATTAAAGAATTACTCACCGAGTCCAGCGCGTTGCCGCGCTCGTATTTTCAAGGGCTGAATTTCCTGCTCAACGAACAGCAGGATCAGGCCATCGAAGCCTTCATCGAAGTGGTCAAGGTCGATCCGCAAACCATCGAATTGCACTTTGCGCTGGGCAGTTTGTTTCGCCGTCGCGGTGAAGTGGATAGAGCGATTCGTATGCACCTCAATCTGGTTGAGCGTGCCGATCTGGATGAAGAAAAAAAACAGCAGGCGCTGTTTGAGCTGGCACAGGATTATCTGAAGGCGGGCATTCTGGATAGAGCCGAAGCGGCCTTCCACGAATTACACGGCACACCTTACGAAAAACAAGCGCTGGATTTTCTGCTGGAGATATTCCAGAAAGAGCAGGACTGGCTCAAAGCCATCGACATCTGCCAGCGTCTCACCGCGCTGACCGGAATATCGCACGGCAAAGAAGCCGCCTTTTTCTTCTGCGAACTGGCGGCGAGCGAGTTGAAGCACAAACAAACCGACGCGGCCGTGGTACATCTGGAACAAGCGCTGGTCGCCAACTCACACGGTGTGCGCGCCAGCATCATGCTGGGGGACATTGAGTTGGCGGCGGGACATGCGCCGCGCGCGCTCGACATCTGGAAGCGCGTCGAACAACAGGATGCACAATATCTGCCGCTGGTGGCGGAGCGTCTGTTGCAAGCCTATCGACAGAACGGTGATGAGGCGGGTGGCGTGACTTTGCTGAAAGCCTGGCTGGAAAAATATCCCTCGTTGGATTTGATGAACGTGTTGTTCGATGTGGTGGTGCAGCGCGACGGCGCGGAGGCGGCGTACCTGCTGGTGCGCAACGAGCTGAAGCGCAATCCGACCTTGCTCGGACTGGATAAATTGCTGGAAGCGCAATTGCTGGAAACCACCAGCGAACGCCGCGCCGACATTGAACTGGTCAAAAATCTGATCCACAACCGCACGCGCGGACTGGCAATGTACCGCTGCAAACACTGCGGCTTCAAGGCGCGCCAGTTTTATTGGCATTGTCCCGCTTGCCACAGTTGGGAAAGTTATTCACCCAAGCGCAGCGAAGAAAATGGAGTGGCGATATGAGCGATCCAAAAATCATTGTCGCGATGGATTACGCGCAGGCAGCGCCGGCGTTGGCCTTGGTGGAAAGATTGCAACCGTCGTTGTGCCGCCTCAAAGTCGGCAAGGAATTGTTCACTGCCGCCGGACCGCAACTGGTCGAGCAAATGCAGCGGCGCGGCTTCGAGGTGTTTCTTGATTTAAAATTTCACGATATTCCCAACACCACTGCGCAAGCCTGCAAAGCCGCTGCGGCACTCGGTGTGTGGATGGTGAATGTACACGCGTTGGGCGGCAAACGTATGCTGGATGCGGCCCGCGAAGCCTTGTCTAATGTTGAGCATCGCCCCAAATTGATCGCGGTGACGGTGCTCACCAGCATGGCGCAGGAAGATTTGAACGGCATCGGTATCAGCGATACTCCGGCGCAAATGGTGGCGCGCTTAGGGCAACTGGCGCACGACAGCGGGCTGGACGGCGTGGTGTGTTCCGCGCAGGAAGCACCGCTACTGCGCCAGCAATGCGGCAAGGATTTTTGTCTGGTCACGCCCGGTATTCGTCCGGCCAATGCGGCGGCCAACGACCAATCGCGCATCATGACCCCGCGTGCCGCGCTGGAGAACGGTGCAAGTTATCTGGTCATCGGCAGACCGATCACGCAGGCAGCCGATCCGTTGTTGGCGTTGCGGGAAATAAATCTGGAAATAGGTGACATGGCATGAAGCTAGAAACCCCAGTTGTCCACGAAAGACACGAAAAAGCCCGAACGGGTTCAAATGGATGCAATGATTATCAGCATTATTCAACGGGTGAGTTTCCAGTCACGTGTAAGCAGTTGACTTGTTTCGTGACTTTCGTGTTTTTCGTGGACAAAAAGAGGTTTTAAGGATGAATCTGCCATCGTTCGACAAGGCGCGCATTCTGGTGGTGGGTGATGTGATGCTGGATCGTTACTGGTTCGGTGACGTGACGCGTATCTCACCGGAAGCGCCGGTGCCGGTATTGAAAGTCAGCAAAGTGGAAGAGCGACCCGGCGGCGCGGCCAACGTGGCACGCAACATTGCCTCGCTCGGCGCGCACTGCACTTTGTTGTCGGTGGTCGGTGCGGATGAAGCGGGCGATTGCCTGCAACGCTTGCTCACCGAACAAGGCAATGTGGAGGCCATGCTGCACCGCGACGACAGCATCTCCACCATCGTTAAATTGCGCGCCATCGCGCGCCAGCAGCAACTGCTGCGCATTGACTTCGAAACACCGCCCAGCCATGAAGTGCTGAACGCCAAGCTGGCCGATTTCCACACCAAATTGCCGCACGCCGATGTGGTGGTGTTGTCCGATTACGGCAAAGGCGGCTTGGCGCATATCGCCGAGATGATTCGCGCGACACGCGCCGCAGGCAAGCCGGTGCTGGTCGATCCCAAAGGCGACGACTATGCGCGTTATAGCGGCGCAACCCTGCTCACGCCCAACCGCAGCGAATTTCGCGATGTGGCCGGAAGCTGGAAGAACGAAGCCGAGCTGACCGCCAAAGCGCAGAAATTGCGCACCGAATTAAAATTGGAAGCCTTGCTGGTCACGCGCAGCGAAGAAGGCATGTCGCTGTTCCGCGAGCAGGACGTATTGCACGAACCGACGCAGGCGCGCGAAGTGTTCGACGTGAGCGGCGCGGGCGACACCGTCATCGCCACGCTGGCGGTGATGCTGTCCAGTGGCGCGGACATGGCTGATGCCGTGCGCATCGCCAACCGCGCGGCAGGCGTGGTGGTGGGCAAACTGGGCACGGCGGTGGTGAGTCGGGATGAACTGTAGGATAGAGTTTACGTTGCGGGCAGCAGTGGAATCGGCTTAAACTCAAACAATCAGGAATTGGAGAAATACATGTACTACGTAGTTACCGGAGCAGCAGGCTTCATCGGATCGAATCTGGTCAAGGCGCTGAACGAGCGCGGCGAGAACAACATCATCGCGGTCGATAATCTGAAGAACAATACTGACAAATTCAGGAATCTGACCGATTGCGACATCGCCGATTACATGGATAAGGAAGACTTCATCGGCAAGTTACAAGAAGGTTCGTTTGATGGCATTCTGTCTGCCGTGCTGCACGAGGGCGCGTGTTCCGACACCATGGAAACCGACGGGCGCTACATGATGGAGAACAACTATCGCTACTCGCTGGAAATTCTGAACCACTGCCAGAACGAGGAAGTGCCTTTCCTGTATGCCTCGTCCGCCTCGGTGTATGGCGGCGGCGGCGTGTTCAAGGAAAGCCGCGAGTATGAATCGCCGCTGAATGTTTACGCCTACTCCAAATTTTTGTTCGACCAAGTGGTGCGCCGTCGCTGGGCGGATCGCACTTCGCAAATCGTTGGCTTCCGTTACTTCAACGTTTACGGCAAACGCGAACAGCACAAAGGGCGCATGGCTTCGGTGGCCTACCATTTCTTCAACCAGTATCGCGCCGACGGTTTCGTGAAATTGTTTGAGGGTTGCGACGGTTACGCCAACGGCGGCCAGTTGCGCGATTTCGTTTCGATTGAGGACGTGGTCAAGGTCAACATGCACTTCCTCGACCATCCGAACCAATCCGGCATCTTCAATCTCGGCACGGGCAACGCGCAGAGTTTTAACGACGTGGCCGTTGCCACCATCAACACCTTGCGCGTGGCCAAAGGCGAAAGCGCGCTGACGCTGGAACAGATGCATGCGCAACAAATCATCCGCTACATCGACTTCCCGGATGCCTTGCGCGGCAAGTATCAAAGCTACACGCAGGCCGACATTTCGGCGTTGCGCGAAATCGGTTATGCGGAGCCGTTCCTGAGCGTGGAGCAGGGCACGGCGCGTTACGTGAATTACATGCTGGCGAAGTAAACAGGGGAAGAGTGTGAATCCGCGACATCCGTCGCTTAACTTTGAAAAAGGGGAAACACATGAAGAAGCTGATTCTGGTAGTAATTGCGCTGTTTGCGTTTAGTGGCTTTGCTTTTGCCACCGTTGATTTAAACACCGCCTCGCAGGAAGAGCTGCAAGCGGTGAAAGGAATCGGCAAGAAAAAAGCCAAGGCCATCGTCGATTACCGGCAAGCGAACGGACCTTTCAAAAGCGTTGACGATCTCGATAACGTCAAAGGTTTTGGCAAGAAGACCGTCAAGAAATTGGGCAAGGAATTGACGGTCGCGGCAGCTCCCGCTCCCGCCACTGCACCCGCGACTCCCGAAAAGAAGGGGGCGAAACCGGCGGCTGCGAAGAAATAAACTTCGTATCAAAATAAACCCGCCAGGCAGTATTGGCGGGTTTTTTCATGCAGAACCGTTATTCCTTTTTCTTCGTTGTTTATGACTAGCGGTTAGTTTGTGAAGAGCGGGTTGTCCGATACACTTCGATCATCAATGACCCACACTAGGAAAAATCATGTCGAACCCGTTTGCGGATAACGCGCTGTCCGTCGGCCACACGCCGCTCATCAAACTCAACCGCATCACCGACGGCGCAAGCGCCACCATTCTCGCCAAGATCGAAGGCCGCAACCCGGCGTATTCGGTGAAAGATCGCATCGGCGTGGCGCTGATCGACGATGCCGAGAAGCGCGGGGTGTTGGGCGCGGGCAAGGAGATCGTTGAACCCACCAGCGGTAACACCGGCATCGCGCTGGCCTTCGTCGCGGCGGCACGCGGCATTCCGCTCACGCTGACCATGCCCGAAACCATGAGCATCGAACGGCGCAAATTGCTGGTTGCTTACGGCGCGAAACTGGTGCTGACCGAAGGCGCGAAAGGCATGAGCGGCGCGGTGGCCAAAGCCAAAGAGATCGCCGATTCCGATCCGAAATATGTGTTGCTGCAACAGTTCGAAAACCCCGCCAATCCGGCCATCCACGAAGCCACCACTGGGCCGGAAATCTGGCACGACACCGACGGTAAAGTCGATATTTTCGTGTCTGGTGTGGGCACGGGCGGCACCATCACCGGCGTGACGCGCTACATTAAAAACACGCGCGGTAAAGCGATCAAGTCGGTGGCGGTTGAGCCGACTGCCAGCCCCATCCTCACGCAGAAACGCGCGGGGCAAGAACTCAAACCCGCGCCGCACAAAATTCAGGGCATAGGCGCGGGCTTCGTGCCCGGCGCGCTGGATTTGTCGCTGGTGGATGACATCGAACTGGTGAGCAACGAAGATTCCGTACTGTACGCGCGCCGACTGGCACGCGAAGAAGGCATCCTCTCCGGCATTTCCAGCGGCGCGGCGGTGGCTGTCGCGGTGCGCCTCGCGCACAAGCCGGAGAATGCGGGCAAGACTATCGTGGTCATCCTGCCCGACTCCGGCGAACGCTACCTCAGCTTGATTCTGTTTGACGGCATGTTCGACGCATCGGGCATTGCGATTGAATAATTAAAATGTCACCTTGCCCGCGAGCCAGTAAATACGGGCATCTCCATCGAGTGTATGGTGTAGATCGCCATTCGGCGCGGCTTGCGGGGCAGGGGCGAAAATTTTTCGGCAGCCGATGAGGCCAGCGTTTATCATTTGGCATTCCGTGACCGAAAGCAGCCGATGTACAACACTCTGGACGACTATGTCGGCAACACGCCGCTGGTCAGGCTCAAGCGCATCCCCGGCAACACCTCCAATATTATTCTGGCCAAGTTGGAAGGGAACAACCCTGCCGGTTCGGTGAAAGATCGTCCCGCGTTGTCTATGATTCGCAATGCCGAAGCGCGCGGCGAGATCAGGCCGGGCGATACCCTGATCGAAGCGACCAGCGGCAACACTGGCATTGCGTTGGCGATGGCGGCGGCCATGCGCGGGTACAAAATGATTCTGGTGATGCCGGAAAATCAAAGCGTGGAACGCCGCCAAACCATGCGCGCGTTCGGTGCGGATCTGGTGCTCACGTCAAAAGCGGGCAGCATGGAACTGGCGCGCGACACGGCGGAAAAAATGCGCGACGAGGGGCGTGGCATCATCCTCGACCAGTTCGCCAATCCCGATAATCCGCTGGCGCATTACGAAGGTACCGCGCCCGAAATCTGGCGCGACACACAAGGCCGCATCACGCATTTTGTCAGCAGCATGGGCACCACCGGCACCATCATGGGCTGCTCGCGTTTCTTCAAGGAAGCCAATCCCGCCATCCAGATCATCGGTGCGCAACCGGAAGACGGCGCGCAAATTCCCGGCATCCGCAAATGGCCAGAAGCCTATCTGCCCAAGATTTACAACCCGGAAAATGTGGACCGGCTGGAGCATGTCGGCCAACAAGCCGCCGAAGAAATGACGCGACTGCTGGCGCGCGAAGAAGGCATCTTTTGCGGCATCTCCTCCGGCGGCGCATTGAGCGTGGCGCTGCGCGTTTCGCAACAAGTGCAAAACGCCACCATCGTGTTCATCGTGTGCGATCGAGGCGACCGCTATCTTTCGACGGGTGTGTTTCCCGAATAGCGCTTATGCGAATTCAATTGATGCCCAAGTCCTTGTTCGCTGCATTGCTGGCCGTGTGGATAGTCGGCTGCACTCATTCGTCTGCACAGCAAACTACCGATGCAATCCCGCTAGTAAAAGTACGAGTGATTCTTACTTTTAACTTCGCGCCCCCGCAGGATGGCGATGTTCAACTCAACGCGTTGTTATCCGCAACCTGCCATTGCCAACCGCTGTATATCCGCCCCTATCTCAACAACGCCTCGATTTATCAAATCACTTTGCAGCCCGAGCAATCCTTCGCTGCGTTCGCCAGCGAGATGATGGCAAGGGGCGCTACGCAAGGCATACGCGGCGTGGAGCAGGATGGGTTGCAGCATCACTGATTGTTAATGATGCGGTAAATGGATTGTTCGGAGATGGGGCAAGTTTGCGCTTCCCATGGTATTGATTTTCGCACTACTATCGCGGTCATAAAAAAACAAAGTTCATGCTGTAAATAAAAACAAGCGCAGCCAACGCTGCTGTGCGGAGGAAGACGAGAAGTATTTTTAAAATTAACTCGCAAAGGGGAAATTTCATGAAGTTAAGGTCCTGTCGTTCATTTGTTATCGCACTTATTGTGCTGTTCCTGTCTGCTTGCGGTGGTGGCGGCGGAGGCGGAAGCAGCGGAGGTGGGGGCACGCCACCGGTAGCTCCGACGTTGACTTCAATCACGGTAACCCCGCCGACGGCAGCAACTACGCTGAATGCCACGCTGCAACTCGCCGCTATCGGAATCTATTCGGACAGCAGCACGCAGGATCTCACCACTTCGGTGGTCTGGAGCAGCAGCGCGTCCGCTGTCGCCGAAGTCGGGGCGAGTACGGGGCTGGTCACGCCAGATCCTGGGGCATCGGCCGGGCAGACAGCAGTCATTACAGCCACCAGCGGTGCGTTGCTTCCCGCCACAGCCACGATTACGCTTATTCCGTCCCTGCCGTTGTTCACAATCGCCAGCGTGGTTGATCCGCTGACTCCCGAGCAATGGGGTTTGAAAAATACCGCGCAAAACGGTTTTGCTGATTCGGCAGGCACGGCTAATACTGCGGGCACAGTGGGTACGGATATTAATGTCGATCCCGTTTACTCAACTTACGGCCTCACCGGTTCTGGTGTTACCGTGGCAGTGGTCGATACGGGGCTTGAGATTCTTCACGAAGATATCGTTGCAAACGTGGTGCCGGGTGGATCTTGGGATTTCAATACCAGTACTTCGGATCCGACCAATACCGTCGATACTGCGGGCGATCACGGCACCATGGTCGGAGGACTAATCGCGATGGCGAAAAATAACATCGGCGGAATCGGTGTCGCTTCCGCAGCCCAGCTCAAGGGATTCAACTATTTGAACAGCGCGCAGACTTTATCCGATGCATTGGTTGCACTCGGCGGTTCTACCGCCAGCCCAAACAGCAGCGATGTG
>JAGVNQ010000136.1 GCA_020053195.1 Sideroxydans sp. | reverse complement strand
GGGGCTGTAAAACCTTGAGCCGCCCAAGGCGGCTGAATTTTCTCCTTCCCCTTCAAGGGGAAGGTTGGGATGGGGATGGGGTTGAACTTTGCGCCACCAACAACACCCCATCCCCACCCTAACCCTCCATTTGAAGGGAAGGGAATGAAGCATGAATCACCCAACCTTGTGCGACCGTATCACAGGGTCAAACCTTACTGAGTCCCCCGGCAGAGCCGGGGGATTACCTCATTTATTTAGCCTTACCAGTTTTTCGCCACCGGGCTATTGCAGTTCACTTGAAACAGTTGTCTGTCTTCAAGCCGGAACGCGGTCATCGGACCGCCCCATAAACACCCGGTATCCAACGCGATGGCGTTGGGCGTGACTTTTAGACCCAGCGCCGACCAGTGGCCGAAGATGACGGTGGCCTCTTGGCTCATGCGTCCGGGCACTTCAAACCACGGCATGTAGCCGGCGGGAATTTTCTCTACTTCGCCTTTGAATTTGAACTCCATTTCGCCTTGCGCATCGCAGATGCGCAAGCGGGTGAAGGCGTTGGTGATCACGCGCAAACGTTTGATGCCATCCAGATCGTCACTCCATCCGTGCGGGTTGTTGCCGTACATGCGGGCGAAAAATTCGGCGTAGTCGTTTCCGCGCAAAACATTTTCCACTTCGCGCGCCAGTCCCTCCGCTGTTTCCACACTCCATTGCGGCAACAGCCCGGCATGCACCAGCACGTAATTTCCTTCGGCGTGTAACAAGCGTTGCTGGCGCAACCAATAGAGCAGCCCATCGCGGTCGGGCGCTTTCAACACCTCATCCAGCGTATCGCTGTGATGCAGCCCCGCCGCGCCTTCCGCCACGGCCAACAGATGCAGATCATGGTTGCCCAGCACAGTGATAGCGCTGTCGCCCAACCCTTTGACAAAGCGCAGCACTTGCAGCGAACCCGGCCCGCGATTGACCAAATCGCCGACAAACCACAGCCGATCCTGCGCGGAGTCGAAGCGGATTTCCTCCAGCAACTGCCGCAGCTCGTTGTAACAGCCTTGTATGTCGCCGATGGCGTAAGTGCTCATCCTTGGATTTGCTCGTTATTAGAGAGAGTGGCCCCGTTTTGATTCTGAAAGTTGATTGCCAGCGCGGCAAATAGGGCAATCGTCATGGGATAGATGACTGCGTAAAGTTGAATTCCCATTATCGAATTGGTTAAACCGAAAATAAAAAATGCAATAACTGAAGTCTTGCCCAATCTGCAACATAGAAGCGTCTCGGCCCGTGCAGTTTCGGATAAACGGCTAAATAAACGATAAGGCAACGCAAAAAGAGACAAGTAGGCGATCAATCCAATGAGGCCTCTGCACGCCAGCGCATCCATTATTCCAGAGTGAGGCTGGTTGTAATTTTCGGCAATAGCCGGAATTTGAATTTTTCCTGCTTTGTTCAAATCGACCATGCGGCTTTGATAGTTAGATGAGCCGACTCCAATAATGGGCGAAGATTCAAATAACAGGAAAGCGCCTTTCCACATTTGCAATCTTTGCCCCATCGATCCCTCGTAATCGCCGTTCTGCAAATTGTGCAGTTCCTGCGTTGTTTCTTCGGCTCTATTTTGTTCGGCAAATTGTTGTGATGAAAGCAATATCAATAAAGTTGCCGTTACGCCGAGCGCAATGTAACCGCAACTTCGTTTTATGCAGCCGGGTTTAAAATTGGCCAGCACCAAAAGGCTTAACAGCGCCAAAAATGAAGACCTCGACATGGAAGCAAGGGAGGCGCACAGGGAAAGCGGAAGGCTAATAATGAGCAAATTTCGCAAGCTCGGCTTTAATTCTTTCCGATAAGTTCCCAGCACGACTAACGCAATCAGAGTAAGCAGAATGCTGAAATTTCCAAAATATATCGGGTTATTGGTCCAACCTGCAACACGTGCTGCGCCCTCGGCCCAATATTGATAACCAGCAACTCCTGCCGCCCCCGCCGCACCGGCCGCAACGCCAATGACAACCCAGTCAATCCGTTTGTTGTCGGATACCGCGACTATCCAAAAGACACCGATGGCCAGCAGGAATCGAAATGTACTATCCAGTTCATATACCGGATCACGGTGAATCAGAACGGTAATCAATACGGCGGCAAACCATCCGCCGAAACTGATTGCCAGCGTGTTGAATGCGGCTCTGGCCTGCAAGCCGAGCGCATCCGCCCGCATGACTGCGCCGTGCAGCATATAGGCGCATGCCGCAAGCGAAAGCAATACGGCAGGAGCGGCCAGCAGCGGTGTGGCCAGGACACCAAAACAAGCTGCCAACAGCCATGTTGCAACGTGGTATTTCATACGCTTGTTTATTTCACCAGTTTGAAATGTTTTTTGCTCAAGTCCACCCCCAACCATTTTTCCAGCTTCAAACGCAGGCGGTGGCGTTTTTGGCGTTTGTCGGGAACATGGTTGGGGTTGGGGGTGAAATGGTGTTCGGCGGCATCACTTGCCAGCCACGGCTGGATGATGGCCGGATGGGTTCCGGTGAACGGTGCAAGCTCATGCGGGTCAACATCGTCATAGCTGAATATGGCGGGCGGGCGGCCCCAATATTTAGCGACACGCTGGTTGCGCTCGTTCATAAACGCTACGCTGCGCACGTTGCCATAATGGTATATGTGCGCCCCGGTCAGCGCCGCCCTCGGATAGCGGCCTTGCTTGTTTTTGTCCATCACCACAAAAAACAGTCCGTCCGGCGCAATGCTGCGGATGGTGTTGCGGATAATACGCGGCGCTTGGCGGTAGCCGCCCAGCGCATGCCAATCCGGCGATGCGTGAAAATGAAAATAATCGAATGCCAGCGCTTCGATTTCGGGATTGTCCAGATGCTGCTCCATCGCACCACGAATCAGGTGCAGCTCGTTTTCGTGCAGTATTTCATCGCCTTCCAGATAAAACGCCCAGTCGCCGGTGCAATTGAACTGCGCGATCATTTTCTGCTGTCCGTAAACGTAGCCCCGGTCTATCATCTTTTCGTTCCAGGTGGTTTCGATGATGCGGATTTTAGGATCATTGATGGCGCGCAACGCTTGCAATGTATCGTCGTCGGAAGCGCCTACCGCCGCCACGAATTCATCGCAAATCGGCAACACGGACTTGATGCTCTGCACGAACGGATAACCCAGAATGTTTCCGTTGCGGATAAAGGTAAAGCCGCTGACTTTCATTTTTTCTCCATTTTTATATGGCGAGAATAGTATCATCCTCCCGATTTCCGCGACCACCCGCAAATAGCCAATACCCGAGGCGACATGATTAGCATTATTACTGCCGTGCATAACCAGTTGGCGATGAACCAACTGTTCTTTGAGAAGTTAAAACAATACACGCACCATCCCTTCGAGCTGATCGTGATAGACAACGCTTCCACCGACGGCAGCGCGGATTATTTTGCTTCGGTTGGCGCGGCCGTGATTCGCAACCCGCTCAATTATTCCTACCCGGTCAGCCAGAATCAGGGCATCGCGCTCGCCAAATACGATTGGCTGGTGTTTATAAACAACGACATCATCGTGTCGCCGGATTGGGGTCGCATCCTCCTTGAATCTATGCAGGCCAATCATTTGGAAGTGGCCACGGTGTGCGGCATCGAGCAACTGGAAAACGCGCAAGTAACCAAAAAAACCAAACGCCGCTGGCAGCTCATCAAAAATCTGGTCAGTCTGTTCGGCATCAGCTACCGCACACTAGTCCTCATGCACAAACTGATGTACGGAAACTGGGAGCGTTACTGCGCGCGCCGCAATCAACTGTTCAAGCATCAAATCAAGGAAGGATTTGTCGGCAACACCGTGGTCATGCACCGCGATGCGATTGAAAAAATCGGGTTGTGGGACGAACGCATTCAAGGGGCAGATTTCGACTTGTACATGCGCAGCAAAACCCGCGCGTTGACGGTGGGCGACATACGGCCCGTGCATATCTGCCTCGACGTGTTTGTGCACCATTACATCCGCTTGACGGTTAAGGGTGGTTATCCGCCCTTTGCCGACAAGGACAAACTGATTCCATTTCAGAATAAATGGAAACCGCAGGAGTTGGAAGTATTGCAAGAATTGAATAAGTGAGCTGCATCCTAAATTTGCAGACCGGACAATGCATTTTAGTTTGAGCATGCAAACCCATTTACTAAACGGATTAACCCATGTTTTCCATCATCATCCCCACCTGGAACAATCTCGCGCTGCTGCAACTGTGCGTGCGCAGCATCCAACAAAATTCCGCCTACCCGCACCAGATCATCGTGCATGTGAACGACGGCAGCGACGGCTCGCTGGACTGGGTGCGCGAGCAGGGCATCACGCATACTTCATCGCCCGATAACGTCGGCATCTGTCTGGCAGTGAACGAAGCGGCGATATTTGCCACGCAAGATTACATTTTGTATTTGAACGACGATATGTATTGCTGCCCGGGTTGGGACACGGCGCTGGTCAACAAACTACCGCAACTGGACAACGATTTGTTCATGTTGTCCGGCACTATGATAGAACCGCGCGACACGGGCAATCCCTGCGTGAGCGTGGGCAATTACGGCACGGATGTCGAGCATTTTGAAGAGTCCCGCCTGCTGGCCGAACTGGCGCAACACCGCAAAGCGGACTGGTCGGGCGCGACCTGGCCGCCGACGCTGGTGAGCAAAACGTGGTGGTTCAAGGTCGGCGGCTACAGCAGCGAGCTGTCGCCCGGCATGAGCAGCGACAACGATTTTTCCATGAAGCTGTGGCATGCGGGATGCCGCGTGTTTCTCGGCGTGGGCGATTCGCTGGTGTATCACTTTCAATGCAAATCCACCGGCAAGGTGAAAAAGAACGACGGCGCAAAACAGTTCCTGCACAAATGGGGCATGCGCCAATCGGTGTTCGACCGCTACTACCTGCGACGCGGAAAGATTGCCACCGGATTGCGGCTGGATGAGCCGGAAGACACGCGCGAGTTGCGCTGGCAGTTGCTGCGCAGCCGCTTGAAGCGCGCGTTGAGCTAATTTTTCTTACCCACCTGCTCGGGAAGGCGCGCCAATAGGTCATCTACGCCATGCACTTGATGAAGATGCCCGTATTTACTGGCTTGCGAGCAAGGTGAGTTTTCGATATTTGAGGTAGGTGGTGCGCGCGTTCATGCTGGCGATGCGCCAGCCTGTCACGCCGTCCAAGAACCCCAGACGCAACACCAGCGTGCGCACAAACGCCCAACCAGCGCTGAGTAACGCGCGCGTCCGATTGCTGTTTTTTCCCGTTTGGAACATCTGCTGCGCGGCCGCACTGGAATAGTGTTCGACCTTGCGTTCCACGTCGTCGGGCGTGAGGTAGCTGTAGTGCAGCAGGTGGTTTTTCAGTCTGCCGCTGCGGCCATCGAGCCGCAGGGTTTCATGGACGAGGCTGTCCGAAAAACGCCCCGCGCCGCGTTTGAACAGGCGCAGCACGTAGTCGGGATACCAGCCGCAATGGTACACGTATTTGCCGCAGAACTGCGACAGGCGCGGGCAGTAATATCCGTCATGTTCGGCAGCGCGCATCGCCTGTTCGATCTCTTCGCGCAATTGTGGTGTCACGCGTTCGTCGGCATCAAGCGAGAATATCCAGTCTTTACCCGCATAGCCGAGCGCACGATTTTTTTGCGGGCCGAAGCCCGGCCAATCGTGTTCAAAAACCTGCGCGCCCATTTGTCTGGCGATGGCTACTGTGTCGTCCGTGCTGCCCGCATCCACCACGATGATTTCGTCCGCCCACGCCACAGATTCCAGACAGGGGCGAATGTTGGCGGCTTCGTTTTTGGTGATGAGGATGACGGACAGGGAGGCCATTGTTTACTCCGGGTAACCCGCC
>JAGVNQ010000108.1 GCA_020053195.1 Sideroxydans sp. | reverse complement strand
GGCGCAGCGTGGAGGCGTGCCTTGAGGTGGGGCGCGGGCTGGCGGTGCTGAAAGTGGCGTGCGGACATGGCAACTTCATTGCAAGGCTGGATGTGTTGGGGATTGAAACCCGTGTCGCCCAGCGATTTATGCATGCCAGCGTTAAATTTTCAAATGCGGCGTTAACGCCGCATTTGATCAAAGCCATCGGCAACCGAACCAAACTGTTCGAGATGCTGGTGCTCGACGACGAGCAGCTGGAAGAGCTGGAACTCACCGGGCAAACCGGCGAGCTGCATTTGGACGAGATCGCAACGATGTCGGTGAAAGAGCTGCGCGGTGCGCTGCGCGAGGCGCAGGCCAAGGCGGACTCGAAAGAGCGCCAATTGGCGGGCAAGGACGCAAAGATCAACGAGCTGGACGAAGAGTTGAACAAAGCCAGAAAGCGCGTCGCCAAGCAAGCGCCGGATACCGTGGCCAAGGAATTGCGCAGCGAGGCATCGGTTGAAGCGCATGCCGCCGAATCGGCGGTGACGGGTTGTTTGCGTCCTTGTATTGCCGCTCTGGTCGAGCATGGTCGCGCCAACAATCAATCGCACGATGACTTTATCGCCGGGCTGCTGTGCCAGATAGAAGCATCGGTGGCCGGGCTGCGCGGGGAATTTCAGATCAAAGACAAGCCGGACGGCGATGACCTGCCGGAATGGATGCGCCCGGGCTTTGACGCGAAGGCAGCGGCGGCGGGCAAGGCGAACTAATCATGAGCCGCTTGGTGACGGAAAAGCTGGTGACGCTGGCGCAGGCCGTGCGCTGCGCGCCCCACGGCAGCAAGGAAGCCCATTATCAGGCGGCCTGCGCCGAACTGAATTTATCCCGCGCCACTGTGTTGCGCAAACTCAAGGAAACCGTGATGACCAAACCGCGCAAACAGCGCAGCGACGCGGGCGAAACAGCTCTCACGCTGGAAGATGCCAAGATGATCTCGGCATGGCTGCGCGAGAGCGTGCGCAAGAACAACAAGCGCATTTTGAGCATGGGTGATGCGGTTGCGCAGTTGCGCGCCGAGGGAGTCATCAAGGCGGAATGGGTTAATACCGCCACCGGAGAGGTGCTGAACCTCAGCGAAAGCAGCATAGCGCGTGCGCTGCGCGGCTACGGCCTGCACCCCGACCAACTCAACAAACCCGCTCCCGCCGTGCAGCTGCGCAGCGAGCACCCGAACCACGTGTGGCAGATCGACGCTTCGCTGTGCGTGCTCTACAAGATGCCGGTCAAAACGGGCAACCGTATGGAGGCGCTGGACAGCGCGGAAATTTACAAGAACAAGCTGGGTAACCTCATCAAGATTGAGCACCTGCTGGTGCAACGTTATTCGATCACCGACCACGCCAGCGGGGTGATCTTCGTGATTTATCTGCTGGGCGGCGAAAGCTCGTTCAATCTCATCAGTGCCTTCGTTGCGGCCACGCAGATGCGTGTTGGTTATCCCTACCACGGCATCCCGCGCATGGTGATGCTCGACCCCGGCAGCGCCAATACCGCCGCGCCATTCATGAATCTCTGCACCAGCCTGGGCGTGCGCGTGCAGGTCAACAAGCCGAAGAATCCGCGCGCCAAAGGGCAGGTGGAGCAATCGCACAACTTGATCGAGTGCGGCTTTGAGAGCGGTCTGAACAAGCTGCCCACGCCCATCACCAGCGTGGACGAGCTGAACGCGATGGCGCTCAAGTGGATGCACTGGATGAACGGCACAAAGCTGCACAGCCGCCACGGCGAAACGCGTTATGCCGCATGGCAGCGCATCACCGCCGAGCAGCTCATCTTCGCGCCCGAGGCCGAGGTGATGTTTGCCTGCGCCAACGAAGAGCCGGAATCGCGCACGGTCAATGACTTCCTGCAAGTGAGCCTGAAAGGCCGTCTGTACAGCGTGGGCGATATGCCCGGCGTGCAGAACCAAAGCAAGGTGTTGGTGTGCCGCAACGCGTGGCGCGAGGATGTGGCGCAAGTGGTGATGCACGATGCCGAAGGGCGAAAGGTGATGTACCAGGCACCGGAAGTTCCTAAGGGTGAGTTCGGCTTTGCCGAAGGCGCGCGGATGATCGGTGAAGAATATCGCGCCCACAAAGACACCCCGGCGCAGATCGCCGTGAAGGAACTCGACAAACTCGCCATGCAGGCCGCCACGCAAGGCGAAGTGGACGCAGCGCGCAAGAAAAAAGCCACCCCGTTCGGCGGCGAGATCAACCCATTCAAACAAGCCGAGGAATACCAAGCTCCGGCGTGGATGCCGAAGCGCGGCGCGCAGCACGAATTATCTGTGCTGGTTGAATTGCCGCCGCTAACTATCGCCGATTTGTCGCGGCAGATGGGGCGCGATTGGCAACCCGCGTTTTATGCGGTGGTGATGCAGCGTTTCCCTGAAGGAAAGATACCCGCAGCCGAGGCTGATGCGCTCAAGGCGCGGCTGTTGCGCGGTGAGCAAGCGCCGTTGGCGGTGGTGGGTTTGTAGGGGCGAATTCATTCGCCCAACTCAAGGAGGCAGCATGTTGAAACTGAAACAAGCATTGGACGAAGCAGGAAAAACCCAGCGCGAGCTGGCGCAGCACCTTGGAATCTCGCCAGCCGGTGTGGCGCAGATTTGCAACCACGGGCAATTCCCGAAGAAACCGGACAGCGACACCATCCGGGCGGGAATCCTGCGGTTCCTAGAGCAGCACGGCGCATCCGTCGAAGTTTGCCGCCGTGCATTTGATGAAGTTGAAGTGCAGCAACCCGAGCAACCACAGGAGGTTCAAATGATACAGCTTAAGAAACCACTTACACCAGCAGCAAAAAAACATTTCGGCATGTTCCGCGACCCGTTCACGGATGCGGTCGAATCCAGCGAGGAGGTGTTTGTATCGCCGGATATTTACGATGTGCTGGATTCGATGATGGGCACGGCCAAGCGCGGCGGGTTCATGGCCGTGGTGGCCGAGTCGGGTGCTGGCAAAAGCACGCTGGTGGAAGAAATGGAAGAGCGCCTGCGCGACGAAGCGCCCGAAGTGATGCTCATCAAACCCTTTGTGGTCGGCATGGAAGGCGATGACAACAAGGGAAAGCGTCTAAAAGCCACCTCAATTCTGGATGCCATCCTGCGCCGCGTCGCGCCGGATCAGCCGCGCCGTTCGCTGTCGCTGGAAGACAAAAGCCACGCAACGTTCATGGCGCTGCAACGCAGCGCCGAGGCGGATAAGCGCAACCGCCATTGCCTCATCATCGAAGAGGCGCACCGTTTGGCCGTGCCCACGCTGCGCCATCTCAAGGGCTTCCACGAAATGAAAATAGGCCGCACGCCGCTGCTATCAATTCTTTTGGTTGGACAAAACGAACTCGACAAACGCTTGAACCCGGTGAACACCGACTTGCGCGAAGTCATTCAACGCTGCCAAGTGGTGCATCTGCCGCCGCTGGATAACTACCTTGAAGCCTATCTGAAATTCAAGCTGGAGCGCGCCGGGAAAGCCATCAGCGAGGTGATCGACAACTCCGGCATCGAGCAAATCCGCGCCCGCCTGTCCGAAACGGAAACCAGTAGAACAGGACGTATCCAAAGCAGCCGAAGCCTGCTCTACCCGCTGGCCGTGTCTAACCTGATGTCACGCAGCATGAACGAAGCCGCACGCATCGGCATGCCTCGCGTGAATGCCGATGCGGTTAATTCGGCTTCCAAGCAAGTGATGGAGGTGTAGCCATGATGCGAATCCATCAAAACCTGGTCTCCTCTGCCACGGACTACCGCCCTAAGCGCGCAGCGCGCTTGCGTCTGGCGCTGCTGCTGGCCGTGATCGCTCTGTGCATCACTGGCATTGCCAACGCCGCGCGCGACCATCTGGAGGATTACCTCGATATGGTCGCGGAGAATGAGGCGATGGTGCAATGCCTCAATGGCCGCACGGTTGGGATCGGCGATGCGGTGCTGCGTTGTGACGTGCGCGCCCTCACCCCAACCCTCTCCCGGGGGGAGAGGGAGTTTCAAACGGAGGTGCAGCCATGAACCCCACCATCGCCGAACAACGCCGCGAGATCGCATTGCAGGCCAGACGCTGTGTGCAATGGCTTGAGGCCAACCACTTCGAGGTGCAGCACGTGCAGCGCGGTGCGCTCAAGCAGCCGATCATCATCATCCGCAACGGCTGGTTGAATTACAAGCTTGACGGCATGGTGGATGCCTACGAGCGCACGGCGGACGGAGCGTTCCGCTATCGCTACGTGATGCGGTTTGATTGCCAAGTTCGCTGGGACATCGTGCAGGTGCAGGTGCATGAGGCGCAGCCCGTCACAGGTTGGCGCAGCGTCATCCCGTCAGAGCTGATCCCGTTCTGGCTGGTTGATGCGTTCCGCTCGTTGCAGAAGGTGGGAGGCATTCATGGATGACTTCACCATTACCCGCTTCCCCACGTTGGTCAAAATCGACGGCATGGGCATCAAGGAACTGCGCGAGGCATACAAGGAACTGGAAGGTGATGCCATCAGTCAGGCACAGCAGCTTAGTGAGACCTGCGCAAAGCTGCACATGTTGACCGCACACGCCAACAACATGGCCGTGATGCTCGGTGCAATCGCCGACAGCTTCGAGGCTGGAGATCAGGCTGCGATCTTGTTGCAGGCTAAACAATTGGCCGAGCGCCGGGCAGCGCATCAGGTGACATCTGATGCGCGGGAAGCGAGGGTGCATTGATGAGCCTAGTTATCAATCATCAGCAATACGACGTACTCGCCTCGTTGCGCAAACAGGTTACTGCTGCCGTGATTGCCAATAACCCGGAAGAAACAAACCGCACGGTGGGCATGGTGCAAGGGTATTTGATCGGGCTGCACACGGCGGGTGAGATTGATGCGGGTGACGTTCGTTCGCTTGAAGCAGAGACGCTGGCCGGAATGGATTTTCTGCTGAACGCGCGGAGAGCCGGTTATGCGCACTGACCCGTCTAACACCATGAGCGCGCGCGGACTCAAGCCGATCACTGTGCTTGCTGCCAACCGAGATCATGGAGATCGCCTGCGCTACGCCGCCGGATGCCGCTGCGATGATTGTCGCCGGGCGAATACAGCCTACGAACGCGCTCGCAATGTTGCTCGCAAGGCTGGTGACTGGAATGGCATCGTCCCTGCTGCACGGGCGCGTCAGCACCTGATCCAGTTGTCGCGCAAAGGCGTTGGGCGAAGGGCTGTTCAGGAATGCACCGACATCGCCGACAGCATTCTCTCCGCGATCAAATCTGAGAAGAGAAAGCAAATCCGCGCACGGACTGAGCGCCTGATCCTCGCGGTCACGCCGGATCAAAAATCTGGAAACGTGCGCACGTCAGCTGCCGATACATGGAAGCTCATCAATAAGCTGCTGGCAAAGGGCTACACCAAAACGCAGATCGCGCATGGCATCGGCGCTGAATCGCATGCGCTACAGGTAGGAAAGAAGAAAGTTACGGTGCGCAACGCCCACAAAGTCAGCAAGTTTTTTGCTAAGTGCGAAGCGCGAGAATTCAGTGATGCAGCACGGAAGAAACTCGAACAGCCGTTACCGGCTGGAACTTATAGCCCCAAGCCCGGCGTGCTGATCCACAGGATGGGGGACGAATGAAAACCACCTGCCCAGCCTGCGGCGCAGTCGCCAGCCTGGACGTGCTGATCGGGCACGAAGGGGCGCGCGATGCGGTGATGGTGGCGCTGTCGCTGCCTGCGCCGCTCGGCAAGCTGTTGGTGCAGTACGTCGCCATGTTTCGCCCGCCCAAACGCAACCTGTCGATGGATCGCCTGGCGAGTCTGCTGGGCGAGCTGCAACCGGACATCGCTGCGGCCAAGATCGAACGCGGAGGCCGCATCTGGTCTGCTCCGCAGGACTACTGGCGCATGGGGTTGGAAGAGATCGTGGCCAAGCGCGACAAGCTCACCCTGCCGCTGAAGTCGCACGGTTACCTGCTGGAGATCATCTGCGGCTACAGCAACAAGGCCGAGGCCAAGCAAGAGGCAGCAGTCGAAGCGCGGCGCGGTGGGCATACGCCTGTTGGCGCACCCTCTCCCTCCGCTTCGCTCCCCCCTCTCCCGCGCGCGGGAGAGGGGAAGGGGGAGAGGGTGCGAGGTGCGATGCCGGATCACGTTAAAGCTGCACTCAAAGGAGGTAAACCCAATGCAAACACCTGACCAACTGCTCGCCCTGCTCTCGCATCACATCGGCAAGGGTAATGGCATCGGCGTTAAACAACTGGCCGTGCAGCTCAACGTCGAGCCGCGCCAGGTGCGGCTGCTGGTGAGCGCGCTGCGCGACAAAAACCACGCGGTTTGCGGTACGCCGAAACATGGTTATTACATCGCCGAAACACCGGAAGAGTTGCGCGAGACCACCGACTTTCTGATCCACCGCGCCAAGCACAGTCTGCACCTGGCAAGCCGCCTGACCAAGATACCGATGGCCGACTTGATCGGCCAATTGCACCTACCCACGTAGGGGCGAATTCATTCGCCCTTGCACAACCCAAACGGGCGAATGAATTCGCCCCTACAACAGGAGACCAACATGGCTACACCCAACAAAACCCGCATCAAAGCCAAGGCGCAAATCTACGTTCCGCAGAGCAAGGACGCAGCCGCTGCCGACATCAAGCAGCTCGGCGATCTGCAACGCGAAAAGCTGCGTTTGATGGCCGATATGAACGATGCCATCGCCGTGGTGACCGCGAAATTTCAGCCTGCGCTGGAAGCGAAAGAAGAACTCATTAACACCATTCAGGAAGGCATACAGGGCTACTGCGAAGCGCACCGCAATGAGCTGACCAACGATGGCAAGGTGAAGACCGCCAACCTCATCACCGGCGAAGTGCAGTGGCGGCAGCGCCCGCCCAGCGTCGGCGTGCGCGGCGTGGAAAGCGTCATCGAAGCCCTCAAGGGATTCGGCCTCAGCCGCTTCGTGCGCACCAAGGAAGAGATCAACAAGGAAGCCATCCTCAACGAGCCGGAGGCCGTCAAAGGCGTGGCAGGAATCACCGTGGTGACGGGCGTGGAGGATTTTGTGATTACGCCGTTTGAGCAAGAGGTGGCGGCATGAGCGACCAACTGAACAAGCTTAAACAGGCCGCGCACAAGCTGCTCGTAGAGATCGACCTTGCCACAGATTGTATGAGCAACCAGATCAAGCGCGAACGGATCGACCATCAACTGGAAGTGCTTGAGCATATCCTTGG
This sequence comes from Sideroxydans sp., assembly GCA_020053195.1. GTDB lineage: Bacteria > Pseudomonadota > Gammaproteobacteria > Burkholderiales > Gallionellaceae > Sideroxyarcus. The sequence goes on along the minus strand of JAGVNQ010000108.1, from coordinate 8,553 downwards.
CAAGGACATCGAACCCGCCAAGCCCGCCACCAACGTCACCCTCGATCACGTATCACGCGCAGTGCGCAGCAGCGATTTCGTGATGGAGAGCCAAGGCTACCAGCCGTCCATCGAAGAGACCATCGAGATCGCGGTCAAGAAAATCGGCATTGCCGCGATGGCCGCGCCTGTTCGGCTCGACATTGGTAACGGCTCATTCCTGGTCATCGAGCTGGAGGTGGCGCAATGAAATTCCAAGTGCAAGAACTCCGCCCAGAAGTGCTGGCCTTCGCGCTGCTGATGGAGAAACGCCTGCGCGAGAAGGATGCGGACAAGGGCACTTCGTGGAAGCAAAGAACCTTCCCCGATCTTGCCGTCAATGTCGCGATGAAAAAATCGCAGCTTGAATCCTGCATCCGTTTTCAATCGCCCAACATGAACATGCACGCAGTCGATCTCGCCAACTGTTGCATGTTCATCGCGGACAACGCGGGCGCGTTGAAACCATCTGCCGAAGCCGATGGCTGGTTCGCACTCGACGAGGTGGCTCCGTGAATTTCCTCGAATTCACCGGCGCTTTGTTCTGGTTGGCCGTCGCCATCGGCTTTGCGTTGTGGCTGAACGGTAAGTGCAGCTTCGATTTCAACTTTGAGCTGTGGGGGGACGAAGAATGACCACGTTTCTGTTCAATTTCAAAAAAGAGTTTGCGCCACGCGTCGAGAGCGGCGAGAAGTGCCAGACGATCCGCCGCAACCGCAAGGACGGCAGGCGGCCAGTGCCGGGCGATATAGCCAAGTGCTACACCGGGCTGCGCACACGTGCGGCAAGGCTGCTGCGCGCTGCGCCGGTGGTCGAGTGCCGAAGCGTGCGGATGCACATTGATGATCGAGTCATCGTTGTGGATGGTTGGGCGCTCGGTGTTAACGATGCGATCGCATTCGCAAATGCAGACGGATTCGGCACGATGTCTGAAATGCTTTTGTGGTTTCGTAACCAATACCAAACCGATTGCTTTGAAGGATTCTGCGCGCGCTGGGAGATCAAATGAACGAGCAACGTAAAGCAATCTTCGGGAAGATCAAGAAGTGTATGGCGCTGTCGGCCAGCAGCAACGAGCACGAGGCCGAGGCGGCGCTGCGCCAGGCGCGGGCGCTGATGGAGAAATACGGAATCGATAACGAAGACGTGCTGGCATACGAGGCGTGCGAAGAGCACGCCAAATCGGGGTCGAAGAGGAAGCCGGTAGATTGGGAGGGGGCGCTGGCCAGCAAGGTGGCGGAATCCTTCGGCTGTCGCATCATTTTCAAATCTAGTGGGTTCTTTAACGACAGCGGTCGCTGGTGTTTCATTGGCTGCGGCGCAGCGCCGGAGATTTCGGCTTATGCGTTTCAAGTGCTACACCGTCAATGCAAGCGTGCACGCACCGAACATATCAGCACCAAACTGAACCGCTGCAAGCAAGCCACCAAGACACGCCGTGCCGATCTGTTCTGCGAGGGATGGATAAGCGCTGTTGCTGGCAAGATTGCTGCGCTGGCAGGCAACGAGCAGCAGACCCGGGCGATTGAGGCGTACATCGCCAAGAACTATCCCAGCCTGCGCAGTCTGTCAGGCCGCAACCGCAACGATGGCCGCAACATCAGCGGCCGCGAGCTGGACGATGTGGCCGCAGGTATGCGCTCTGGCAAGAACGCGGAACTCAACCGTGGCGTGAACGGCGCAACTGCGCCGCTAGGTTTGGAGTAGATCATGCCGACCAAACGCGCCACCAAACGCCCCAACAAATTCCCCGCCGCCACCAACGAGCGTAACAAAGACCTCGCCATGATCCACATGGCGGCGACGCAGCTTGGGATGGATGCCAAGGACGAGAGCGAGAGCAGCGATTACCGCTCGATGCTGTGGTCGGTGGCGCGGGTGCGGTCTAGTGCGGCGCTGGATTTTGCAGGGCGTAAAAATGTTTTGAAACATTTGGAAGCGTGCGGCTGGAAGCGCACCGCCAAGCCGCAGAAGCGCAAGCTAGCCGACGACCCGCAAAGCACAAAGATACGCGCGCTGTGGCTGCAATTGCACGCGGCGGGCAAGGTGCGCAACCCGTCCGAAGATGCGCTGGCCGCGTTCGTGAAGCGCCAGCATGGCGTGGATGCGCTGCAATGGCTGAGCGGTGCGAAGGCGCAGAAGTTGATCGAGGAGTTGAAGAAATGGCTGGCACGTTAATCTCGCTGGAAGATGTGGATGTGAATGACCTGCCGCCGTTCGCGCGCGAGCTGGTGGCGCTCATTGAGTTCAGCGCCACGATCCGACTGGTGGATGCGCGGCCTGGCATCCCGATGTTCGTCCCCAAGACGTTGCCGCCCGATCATTGGCTGATCGGCGTGGCCGGCCAGAAAGCTGCCGAGGCGCTGGTCAAACATTTCGGCGGAGAGACGATCACCGTGCCGAATTGCAAACTGGCGCTGGTTAAGATTCGCCAGCGACAAGTCGTCAAAAGCCGGGATGAAGGTTATTCGCAGACCGAGGCGGCACTGCTGCATGGAATTACCCCGCGCTGGGTTCGCAAAATTGAATCGAGAGAGCCGGAAGTAGAAAAAAATTTGAGGTTGTTTTAAGCCTCTGGGTTCATCGAGTGGCTGCGATGATGCGGCGGCAGGTGCTCCAATCGCTGTAAAGTAGTTTATAAATCGTTTTGCGGGTGATTCAAGAGCGACGGTGGGGTGCGGTTTTTGTGTTTTGCTTTTACTTCCCACTCTGTTAGTCTAAAAAAGTACACCGCACAAATCAATCAAGCGGAACGTGTTCCGCCTTAACCTCCCTTTCGTGACTCGCCAAAATGCGAGCCATGAACACATCCAAACAAAAACCGATACACATCTTTGCGGCTGGTAAGCGCACGGCATCGAACGGTGACGTGATCGAATTCACGCAGTCGATGTTGGGTGCGACTGCGGCGGCTTACGATCCGGCCAAGCACGAAGCGCCTTTCGTAAAAGGTCACCCCAAAACAGATGATCCGGCTTACGGCTGGGCGGCATCACTAATTAGCAAGGCTGGTGTCTTGTTGGCTGTTCCTCGTCAGGTTGAAGCGGCCTTTGCAGAAGATGTAAAAGCTGGTCGCTGGAAGAAGCGCTCTGCCGCGTTCTATCCGCCAAATCACAAAGACAATCCTGTTCCCGGCGTTTATTACCTTAAGCACATCGGTTTCCTTGGTGCTGTGCCGCCATCGGTGAAGGGTATGCCGGACGCTGAATTTTCCGAGCAGGAAGAAGGTTTGCTGATGTTCTCCGAGGAGATCGGCGTTGCCGAGTTTTCGGAATATGACGACGTGACCATTGCCGCCTTGTTCCGTCGAATCCGCGATTGGTTCATCGGCGAAAAAGGGCTGGAAGTGGCCGACAGCATCATCCCGGATTATCAGGTCGCGGCGCTTGAGCAAGGCGCGCAAGACGAGTTGCGCGAATCGCAAGCCAAAGCCGGAGAAGTTGCTCCGGCATTTTCCGAATCAAAACCCAACCAACAAGGAGATGAAATGTCCGCTGAAGACAAAGCTGAGCTGGAGCGCCTGCGCGCAGAAAACGCAACCATTAAGGAACAGCAAGTCGCCTTCGCCGAAGCTGAAACGAAACGCAAATCCGCTGTGTTGCATGACGGGCATGTTGCCTTTGCCGAAGGTCTGGTGAAGGAAGGCAAGCTGCTTCCCGCCAACAAGGATTTGACCGTAGCTACGCTCGACTTCATGGCCTCTCAAGAGCAAGTGATCGAGTTCGGCGAGGGTGATGCCAAGAAGCCTTTGCTTGAAGCGCACAAGGCGGCGCTGCTGGCCGCGCCGAAGCTGGTTGAGTTTGCTGAGGTGGCGGGTGCGGGCAAAGAAGGTGTGCCGCTGACCAATGCCGAGGTGGCGCAGCGCGCGCGGGATTTCAAGGCGCGTATGGATGGCCAGGGCGAGAACATCAGCTTCGCGGAAGCGGTTGATGCGGTCGCGGCTGGCAAAGACAAGCAATAACAAAAGGAGCGTGCGATGAAGAACAATGGTTTGGACAAGACTTACACCGCCGACGCGGCAATCGGGAAGTACCGCATTGTCAAGTTCGGCGCGGCAGATGGCGGTGTGGCGCAAGCCGCTGCGGCCACCGATTTATTGATCGGCGTGACGGGGCGAGTTGCACCGGTGCTCGGTGAACGTGTGGATGTGAGCCGTAGCGGCATTCTCGAAGTCGAGTATGGCGGCGCGGTGACGCGCGGCGATCTGCTGACCAGCGATGCGTCCGGTCGCGCGATTGTGGCCGCTCCGGCTGCCGGGGCTAACGTGCGCACAATCGGTGTGGCCGAGGTGTCCGGTGTGCTGGGCGACATCGGTTCGCTGTTGGTCGTGCCGGGTGTGATGCAGGGCTAAGCAGCTCCGCAATTCGTTTTAACTTTCAGGAGATATTGAGATGAGCAAGACAATCAAATGGGTTTTTGTGTTGGCGGCGCTGGTGTTTTGCGGTGCAGCGATGGCGGGTGTAATCCAGTACGAACCCGGCGCTTTGGGTGCGATGGCGTTTGCCGCCGCCGGCAATACCGCGCCGTTCGATTCCAACCCACGCCTGACGCAAATTGCGATGGCGGTGAAGCCGCAAGGGATGATCGCCGATCTGGTTTGCCCTCGCGTGCCCGTCGATGGCGAGAAGTTTATCTATTCCAAGCTGGAGAGTGCTGATCTGTTCAATATTCCCGATACCAATATCGGCAGAACGTCCGAGCCGAATCAGGTGGACTTCGGCGCGACCGATGTGCCCGACAAGATCACCGACCAAGGGCTGGATAGCTTTGTGCCAAACCGCGACCAAAAAGTGGCGGATGCGCAGCAAACCAACTTCAAACCGTTCGCAGTTGCGGCGGAAGGCACGGCGATTCTGGTCGAGCTGGCGCGCGAAAAGCGTGTGGCCGATCTGTATTCCAACCCGGCCACCTACCACGCATCGCTGCGTGTCGCATTGGCTGGAAACGACCAGTGGAGCGACTACGCCAACAGCGACCCCTACGCCGCGATCATGGATGCGCTGGATGGCATGCTGGTGCGCCCGAATATTTTCACGATGGGTCGCAAAGTATTCACGAAGCTGCGCAGCCACCCATCCATCGTGGCGGCTGTGCTGAACAATCAGGGCGATATTGCGGGCGGCGCTGCCGCCAAAGGCTCGGTGACGCGCAAAGCGCTGGCGGATTTGCTGGAGCTGGACGAGGTGTATGTGGGCGAGGCGTTCTACAACGCGGCCAAAAAAGGCCAGGCCGCCAACATGGCGCGCCTGTGGGGCAACCACGCCGCCCTGTTGCGCATCGACCGCAACGTGCGTTCGACCGAAGGCTTTGTGTTGCCCACGTTTGCCATGACGGCGCAATGGATGGATCGTTTTGTGACCACCATCCCCGAGCCAAAGCGCGGCGCGTTGGGCGGCAATACCGTGCGCGTGGTCGAGTTCGTGAAAGAGATCGTCACGTTCCAAGAGGGTGGCTACCTGTTCCAGAACGCGGTGGCTTAAGAATACTGAGCGAGCCGGGGCAATGCGCCCATATCTGCCCGCCCCGCCTTGAGCGCGGGGTGGGAGGGGCAAACCGAACGAGGACACCATGAAAAAATACTCAGTTTTATCGCCAATCATCCGCAACAAACAACGCTACGAAATCGGCGACACCATCGAGTTGGAAGACGGTAAGGAAGTAATCGCGTTGCGCGCAGCCGGTGCAATCGGAGATGAAGTCGAGCCAGTTGCCCCAACCGCACCCACCGACCCCGCCGAACGCCTCGCGGCCATCATCGCGGCTTGCGGCCAGCTTGACCCTGCCAACAAGGATTTGTTCATCGCCTCCGGCGCGCCGAAGACTGAATCGCTGGCCGTGATCCTCGGCTGGCCGGTGAGCGGCAAAGAGCGCGATGCGGCTTGGGCGGAAATCAATAAGGCGCAGGTTTAATCATGCCAAAGAATTACGCCGGAAAACCCCGGTTCGATAAGCGCGGCGTTACCTTGACAGCGAACACGGGTGGCAGTGGCGATTATTACCCGATCAGCACAACGCCGCTCGCCGCTAACGCAACATTTGTGGGCGGAGCGATCGCTGTTGATCCTAGTTGGCCTTCGTTGGCGTTTGCCGTAGTAACCGAGGCGGCGGGAACTACGTATGTCGATTATTCGATGGATGCGGGCGTGACGTGGAAGCCTATGGGTAAGTTGGCTCTGGCGGCATTGTCCTACGTCACAGCGCTCGGCGCGTTGTTAATCGCTCCGCATGTTCGTGTGCGTTACGTCAACGGCGCGGTGGCGCAAACAGATTTTTACTTGGCCGCAAAATATTAAGAGGTAGAAATGTTCAAGCCAGAAAATTTTAACCCGCTGATCGCGCACATCATCGACGAAGCGGGCAATACGTTCCAAGTCATCAATGCCGCCGGTGACGACTGGGACGAGGTGGCTACAGCAGCGCAGCAGGCAGCGTTTTACGCGAGCCGGCAGGGGCAATTGTAAATGGCTGAAGCACCGATTTATTACGCTACTAAGGCGGGGATGATCTCGCGCTTCGGCGAAGCCGAGGTGATCGCGCTGACCGACCGCGAAGGGTTGGGTTTGATAAACGATGCGGTGCTGGATTCGGCGCGGGCGAATGCCAACGCGGAGATCGACCCTTACCTGGCAGCGCGCTACGCGCTACCGTTGAGCAATGTGCCAATAGTGATCGAGGGATTCGCCGACGACATTACCCGTTACCGTTTGAGCGGTGCGGATGTGACCGAGACGGACATTGTTTACCGGCGTTACAAGGATGCGATCAAGTTTTTTGAGAATGTCGCCAGCGGCAAACTCAGTCTGGGTCTGGATGCGGTCGGTCATGCGCCGGTCGAGCAAGGCTCTGTGCAAGTGGTGGGCGGTGAAAGAACGTTCACGAAAGACACGTTGGCTGATTACTGATGATCTCGTTAATCGAAGACGCAATTATCGACCGCATCAAAGCTGCATCGGATGCTGATCCGGGGCTGGGTTACAAGCTGGCTAATGTGGAAAGCTACGGCGGCGAGTTCGATGACGATCTGGCGAAGGTGGTACGCAAGTTCCCGGCGGTGTGGGTGACGTTTGCGGGTTGCCGGGCATCTACCAAGATGAGCACGGCAGGCGGCAAGTGGAAGACACAGGCCACGTTTGTGACGCTGTGCGGTGCGCGCAATGTGCGCGGTGAACGTGCCACGCGCCAAGGATTAACGGTCGCAGGACAGATTAAAGAAGTTGGCGTTTACCAGATTTTGAAGGATGTGGGGTTGCTGCTGGCGGGCAGCGATTTGGGGCTGGCGATCACGCCGCTGAAGCCGGGCGCGATCAGGACGTTGTTTAACACCAAACACAACAGCCAGGGCGTGGCGGTATTCGCCAGGGAGTGGCATTGCGACTTCATCGAGACGCAACCGCGCGTGCCGATTGATCTGGATGATCCTGATTGGATGTCGCTGGGGATTGAGTATTACTTGCCGGGCGTGGTTGAGGCGGTTGCGGGTGATGTGGTGGCTTTAGAGTAATGGCGAATTCACCTCGAAGAGGTTCTTGCACCCTCTGGGTGTTCGCCCTTGAATAACCCGATGGGCGAATGAATTCGCCCCTACAAAAAGGAATGAACATGAAAGTGATCGCCGTCAAAGGACTCAAGGTCTCGAAAGAAAACAAGCCGCGCGAATACATCACGGATGCGCTGATCGTGGATGTGCCGAAGTCGGCTTATTACATGCGCCGCATTGCGGACAAGGATTTGATTGAAAAATCCGAGGCGGAATTTACTGCGCAGCAGGATGCGATCGCAACTGCCAAAGCTGGTGAGATTGCAGCCAAAGCAGCAGCAGACAAGGCGGCAGCCAAGGCCGCCGCCAAACCTAAAACCGAAGGAGCCGCATCATGAGTAGCGCAAATGTTTCGTTCGAGACGATCCCGTCCAGCCTGCGCAAGCCGGGTAAGTATTTTGAGTTCAACACCAAACTGGCGGTTCGCACGTTGCCGGGAAATCTGCAGAAGGTGTTGATGATCGGGCAGCGCACCAATGCCACCGCACAAATTTTACTCGGCGCGCATGACGGACACTTCACTGTGGGCGAAGTAGATGCTGGCGTGGTGATGGATGTATTCACAGACGCGGAAGCGGCGCTGTATTTTGGCAGCGGCTCGCAACTGCATTTGATGTGCAAGGCGGCAATTAAGGCGAATCCGTTTGTAACGCTGCAAGCTATTGCGTTGGATGATACGTCAAATATTCTGGCATCTCACGCGCAGTGGGTTGTGACATTCGGAAATATAACCGGTCTGGGAAGTGGCGGGATTTTGCAGTTCGATATTGCCGGGCAGGTGGTCCAGGTGAGCGAGGACGGCACTATGTCTGGCCTGGATATTTACAACGCGTTTGTAGAGGCCGCATCTGCATATGATTTGCCGGTGATGTATCAACATGAAGTAGTGCTAGGCGGTATCGTTTTTGTCGCGAAAAATGCCGGATTCCAGGGTAATCAGATACGCATCAACGTGTCCTATAAATCAGTCGTACAGTCCTCGGTGGTTGCGCTCACCG
>JAGVNQ010000222.1 GCA_020053195.1 Sideroxydans sp. | reverse complement strand
TGCAATTTCGCCAAAACTTCAGCGCCTTGTTTGCTCGCCAATTCTGCCGCCTGCTGTTGCTGCAATTGCTGGCGGATGCCTGCCGAAACTTCGGCCAACGGGCGCGCGCTCGCGGGTTTGTATTCCACCACGCGCGCGGCCAGCAAGGTGTTCTGGCCAATTTCCACGGCCGCTGTATTGCGTTTGTTCTTCAACACATCTTCCGAGAACACGGCCTGCAACACTTTGTCGTTCCACACATCGTTGGGTGCCTGACCTTTGCTCAACCACACGCCGCGCTGCACAGGCGCTTTGACCAGCTCGGCTGCCGCTGTTAACGAGTCGCTTTGTTCGTAAACCTTGTTGTTGAATTCTTCGGCCAGTTCCGAGAATTTGTCGCTGGCATGTTGCGCTTTGAGACGTTGCTCAACCCCGGCTCGTACTACGCTCATCGCTTGCACTTTGGCGGGCTGAACCGCCAACAGCTTGATGATGTGGTAACCAAAATCAGACTGCACCAACCCGCTCACTTCGCCCGCCTTAAGGCTGAACACGCTGTCTTCAAACGGCTTCACCATGGCACCGCGCCCGAACATGCCGAGGTCGCCGCCTCGCGTTGCAGAACCGGGATCTTGCGAGTATAGCTCCGCCAGTGCCGCAAATTTGGAAGGAGATTGTTTGACTTGTTGCAGCACTTGCTCGGCCAATTTCTTGGCCGCTTGCTTGTCCGCATCCGAAGCCTGTTTCGCCACCCCGATCAGGATATGCGCCGCTTGGCGTTGCTCTTGCGTGCCGAAATCGGCGATATGTTCTTCATAGTATTTTTTGATTTCTTCGTCCGTGACCGAGATGGTCGGCAGCAGCGATTCGGCGGAGAAAATCACATATTCGATATTGGCGCGTTCCGGCAATTGGAACTGGTCGGGGTTTTTGTCGTAATAAGCGCTTACATCCGCATCACTCACGCGCGTTTGCTTCACGAATTCGGCTGCGTTCAGATTCGCCACGGATACGGAGCGCTGCTGCTCGTTCAGGCGGATCAGCATTTCCGCGACCGTATCGGACGCATAACCGTTCTGCGTATAACCTTCGGTCAAGCGTTGAAGCGCGATGTCCTGACTCAAACTGCGTTCAAAATCAATTTGGTTCATGCCGCGCGAACTCAAAGCGGTTAGATAGCTTTGCTTGTCGAACTTGCCTTCTTTTTGAAATGCGCCAATGCCGATCAGCACTTGGGCGATCTGCTCGTCGCCCGGCATCAAGCGCGCGTCACGCGCGCCGATAATGAGCAAACGGCGGGATACCAGATTTTCCAACACCGAGTGTTTGACTTCGGGCTGGTCGAACATGGAAGAATCAAAATTGGGACCGGCCATCTCGCGCACTCTTTGGCGCTGCTGATCCAATGCCTTTTCGAATTCCTGCGGTCCGATTTTTTCACCGTTGACTTCGGCCAGAGATTCAACGTCGCCGGAATTTTTATAAGAACCCACTCCCCAAACGGCGAATGTCAAAATGATGGCGGCCAACACAGCCTGCACCACCCATTTTTTTTCCTGCACGAAATCGAACATATCAGCCACCTATTTGAACGAATGTCTAACAGGACATCCAACATGAAAAAAGGCGAACTTTACGTTCGCCTCTGTTTGGCGGAGTGGACGGGACTCGAACCCGCGACCCCCGGCGTGACAGGCCGGTATTCTAACCAACTGAACTACCACTCCATGAAACCTTGCTACTTCTGCTGCATTTATTTGGTGGGTGCTGACGGGATCGAACCGCCGACAATCGCCTTGTAAGGGCGGTGCTCTACCAGCTGAGCTAAGCACCCGACAAAGAACGCTAGTTTACAGCATCTTTTAATCCTTTGCCAGCGCGAAATTTAGGAACTTTAGCTGCCTTGATTTTTATTGTCGCTCCGGTGCGCGGATTGCGGCCATTTCGTGCGGCGCGCTTGGCCACATAGAATGTGCCGAAACCAACCAGACTCACCAACTCGCCTTTTTTCAAGGATTTCTTGATGGAGTCTATCGTCGCGCCCAACGCACGACCGGCTGCCGCTTTGGAAATATCGGCGGATTTTGCAATTGCTTCGATCAGATCAGATTTATTACTCACGCGAGCCCCCTTTGTTTGTTGGTGGATTGACAGTTCCGGCGCAGGACAAGCCTGCGACGGCTTTATATCAAGGGTTTTTTAACGGGTCAAGCAATTGCGCGGATTTATTGCGCGATAGCAATATCGCGCAAACCCGCATCAATGCTTGATCGCGGACAATGTGCCCGATTCGCTGATGACCGGCGGCGGCACATTCGCGGCAACTGTTTCCGGGAGCGGCTCCGGTTTGCGTTCAAGCGCCATTTCCAACACTTGCTCGATCCACTTCACCGGATGTATCTCCAGTTTATTTTTCACGGTGTCCGGCATTTCGACCAGATCCTTCACGTTCTCTTCGGGGATCAACACCACTTTAATTCCGCCGCGTTGTGCTGCCAGCAATTTTTCTTTCAATCCGCCGATGGGCAACACCTCGCCGCGCAAGGTGATCTCTCCGGTCATCGCCACATCCGCGCGCACCGGGATGCCGGTCAATGCGGAAACCATCGCGGTGCAAATACCGACACCGGCGCTCGGCCCATCCTTGGGAGTTGCGCCTTCGGGCAGGTGAATGTGCAGATCGTTCTTCTCGTAAAAATTTTCCGCGATACCCAGCTTGCGTGCGCGACTACGCACCACGCTCAAGGCGGCTTGAATAGATTCCTGCATCACCTCACCCAGCTTGCCGGTGGTGGTGGTCTTGCCCTTGCCCGGCAGCACAGCGGTCTCTATGGTCAGCAGTTCGCCGCCCACTTCCGTCCACGCCAAACCGGTAACCTGTCCAACTTGATTATTTTTCTCCGCGATGCCGTAACTGTAGCGGCGCACGCCGAGGTACTTGTCCAGATTGCGCGCATTGATTGTGACCTTGGTATCGCGCCCTTTCAGTAACAGCGCTTTCACCACCTTGCGGCAAATCTTGGACAGCTCGCGTTCCAAACTACGCACACCGGCTTCGCGCGTGTAATAGCGCAAGATGTCGCGGATCGCGCTTTCGGAAACGCTGATCTCTTCATCTTTCAACCCGTTATTTTTGATCGCCTTGGGCAACAAATAACGCGTGGCGATATTCACTTTTTCATCTTCGGTGTAGCTGGACACAAAAATGACTTCCATGCGATCCAGCAAAGGCGCGGGAATATTCATGCTGTTGGAAGTCGCCACGAACATCACATCCGACAAATCGTATTCGACTTCGACGTAGTGATCGACAAAGGTGTGATTCTGTTCGGGATCGAGCACTTCCAGCAAAGCCGAGGAAGGGTCGCCACGGAAATCCATACCCATCTTGTCCACTTCATCCAGCAGGAACAGCGGATTCTTCACACCGACTTTGGTCATGTTCTGCAATATCTTGCCGGGCATGGAGCCGATGTAAGTGCGTCTATGGCCGCGAATTTCCGATTCATCGCGCACGCCGCCCAGCGACATGCGCACGAACTTGCGGTTGGTGGCGCGGGCGATGGATTGCCCCAACGATGTCTTGCCGACACCGGGAGGACCGACCAGACACAGAATCGGCGCTTTCATTTTTTCGACGCGCTGCTGCACCGCGAGATATTCCACGATGCGCTCTTTGACTTTTTCCAGACCGTAGTGATCCGTTTCCAGCACCTCTTCAGCATGTTTCAGGTCGGTATCAATTTTGGTCTTTTTCTTCCACGGCAAACCGATAAGGATGTCGATGTAGTTGCGCACCACTGTCGCCTCGGCAGACATGGGCGACATCAAACGCAGCTTCTTCAACTCGGCCTCGGCTTTGACGCGCGCTTCCTTGGGCATGTGCGCGGCTTTGATCTTTTTCTCGATCTCTTCGATGTCCGCGCCGTCTTCGCCTTCGCCCAATTCCTTCTGGATCGCCTTGACCTGCTCGTTCAGGTAATACTCGCGCTGGCTCTTTTCCATCTGGCGCTTGACGCGACCACGGATGCGTTTTTCCACCTGCATGATGTCCAGTTCGGCTTCCAGCAGACCGAGCAGATGTTCGAGGCGTTTGCGCACATCGAAAATTTCCAGCACTTCCTGTTTTTGCTCCAGTTTGAGCGGCAAGTGCGCGGCGATGGTGTCAGCAAGACGACCCGCATCGTCGATGCCCGCCAAGGAAGTCAAAATTTCCGGCGGAATTTTTTTGTTGAGTTTGACGTATTGGTCGAACTGGTTAATCAGCGCGCGGCGCATCGCCTCGGCTTCGTGCCCCACTTCTTCATCGGCGGGCACGGCCTGAATCTCGGCATCCAGATGGGATTTGTCGTCGAATATATGAATCACTTTGGCGCGCTGCGTGCCTTCAACCAGCACTTTCACCGTGCCGTCCGGCAGCTTGAGCATTTGCAGAATATTGGCAATGCTGCCGATGCGGTAAATGTCTTCGGTAGCAGGCTCGTCTTTGGCGGCGGATTTTTGCGCCACCAGCACGATGCTTTTGCCCGCCTCCATCGCCGCTTCCAGCGCTTTGATCGACTTGGCGCGGCCAACGAACAGCGGGATGACCATGTGCGGGAACACCACCACATCGCGCAAAGGCAACAGGGGATACAAGTCAGCGTTAGTGGTTATTGGATCGTATTCGGCCATGATTCGGAACTCAGAATGATAAAAGGTGAAAACGATATGGGGACTGGGCAAAATAATTCAAGCCCAGCCCGCCAAGACTTTGATTACGCGGCCTTGGGTGTTTCGGCATACATTACGATAGGTTTGATTTCGCCCGCGCTGTTTTCGTCCAGCACCACTTTGCTGACGTTTTCAGCCGAAGGCAGGTCAAACATGATGTCGAGCAAAGATTGTTCGAGGATGGAGCGCAAACCGCGCGCACCGGCTTTGCGAGCCAGCGCTTTTTTGGCGATCACGTTCAACACACCCGGACGGAACTCCAGCTCCACCCCTTCCATCGCAAACAGCTTCTGATATTGCTTGGTCAGCGCGTTCTTGGGTTCGGTCAGAATCTGGATCAGCGCGGATTCATCCAATCCTTCCAGCGCCGCCACGACCGGCAAACGCCCGACAAACTCGGGAATCAAACCGAACTTGATCAAGTCTTCCGGCTCGACCTCGCGCAATACTTTGCCCACATCTTTGAGATCGTCGCGCTTGGCCAGATTGGCCGAGAATCCGATTCCGGCTTTCTCGGAACGGTTGCGGATCACCTTCTCCAAACCGTCAAACGCACCGCCGCAAATGAACAGAATGTTGGTGGTATCCACTTGCAGGAATTCGGTATTGGGATGCTTGCGCCCCCCTTGCGGCGGGATAGCGGCCTTGGTGCCCTCGATCAGCTTGAGCAAGGCCTGCTGCACGCCCTCGCCCGACACGTCGCGGGTGATGGACGGGTTATCTGATTTGCGCGAAATCTTGTCGATCTCGTCGATATACACGATACCGCGTTGCGCTTTCTCGACATCGTAATCGCAAGACTGCAACAATTTCTGGATGATGTTTTCGACATCCTCGCCGACATAACCGGCTTCGGTCAGCGTCGTCGCATCCGCCATCACAAACGGCACATTGAGCAAACGCGCCAATGTCTGCGCCAGCAGAGTCTTGCCCGAACCGGTGGGCCCGACCAGCAGGATGTTGCTTTTGGACAATTCCACGCCGTCGTCAATTTTGTTCTTCAAGCGTTTGTAGTGGTTATACACCGCCACCGACAAAATCTTTTTCGCCTGACGCTGGCCGATCACATACTCGTCCAGACGTTTGCATATCTCGTGCGGAACCGGCAAATCGTTCTTGTCGGATTTTTCACCGCCGATGGTGCTTTGCACTTCCTCGCGAATGATGTCGTTGCACAGCGCGATGCATTCATCGCACACAAACACCGACGGTCCCGCGATCAGCTTGCGCACTTCATGCTGGCTCTTGCCGCAGAACGAGCAGTACAGCAGCTTGTCACCCTTGCTCTTGTCTGTTGTCATTTTTTCCTCCGCGCCGAATTCGTCGGCGGCTCACTGAATTCTTAAACTCGTTTATCCAGCACTTGGTCGATCAAACCGTATTCCATCGCTTCTTTGGCGGTCAGGAAGTTGTCGCGTTCGCTGTCGCGCGCGATTTCTTCCACGGAACGACCGGTATGTTTCGCCATCAGCGCATACAAACTCTCACGCAAACTCAAAATATATTTGGCGTGAATCTCGATGTCGGTCGCCTGCCCCTGAAAACCGCCCAACGGCTGGTGAATCATCACCGTGGAATTGGGCAAAGCGAAACGTTTGCCCTTCTCGCCCGCTTGCAACAAAAACGCGCCCATGGAAGCCGCCATGCCGATACACAGCGTGGAAACCTGCGGCTTGATGAACTGCATGGTGTCGTAAATCGCCATGCCCGCCGAGATCGAACCGCCGGGCGAATTGATGTACAGGTGAATATCCTTATCGGGATTCTCCGATTCCAGAAACAGCAATTGCGCCACGATCAGATTCGCCACGTGATCGTTGATCGGGCCGACCAAAAAGATCACGCGCTCTTTGAGCAAACGCGAGTAGATGTCGAAAGCACGCTCGCCGCGACCGCTGGTCTCGATCACCATCGGGATCAACCCGCTGTCTTGCGGCTCTATCATTTTTCCGGCAGCGCTTCGCATCATGCTCAGTCTCCCATCAATTCGGTCAGCTTGACGGCTTGATCCGTCACTTTCGCACCCGCCATCACCCAGGCCACCACGTTTTCTTCCAGCACCAGATTTTCCACTTCCTGCATACGCTCGGGTTGGGCACGATACCAGCTCATCACTTCTGCGGGATGTTCAAAGCTCTGCGCATATTCCTGCACCATGGCTTCGACTTGATCCGGCTTGGCCTTCAAATCGTGTTTATTGACCAACTCCGCCAGAATCAAACCCAGCTTAACGCGCTTGCTGGCGCGTTCGGCAAACATATCCGCCGGCAATTTCATGCCCTTGGGTATCTTCATGCCGCGTGCTTCCATGTCCTGCACCGATTGTTCCATCAGGCGTTGCGACTCGCTTTCCAGCAAAGCCTTGGGCACGTCCAGTTGCGCGATCTTGAGCAACACTTCCATCGCCGCATCCTTGTTGCGCGCCTTCACCCGGCGTTGCGCTTCACGACCGATGTTGTCGCGGATTTCCTGTTTGAGTTTTTCCACATCGCCGTTTTCAACACCCAAAGCCTTGGCGAATTCCGCATCCACTTCCGGCAAATGCGCCGCTTCGACCACATTCGCGGTGATGGTGAACGTCACTTGTTTGCCCGCCACATCCTTGCCGTGATAATCCGCCGGGAAAGTCATATCGAACGACTTGGTTTCGCCCGCCTTCATACCGAGAATGGCGTTTTCAAAGTCCGGCAACATACGTCCCGAACCGAGCACCACATTAAAGTCCTTAGCCTCGCCACCTTCAAACACCACACCGTCCAGCTTGCCGGAGAAGTCGATGCGCACTTGATCGTCAGCCTGTGCCGCGCGGTCGGTTTTCTTGTATTCGGTACGCTGCTTGCGCAAGGTCTTGATGGTTTCTTCCACATCGGCTTCGCTCAACGTGAACGACACGCGGCTGATACTTTCGCCGCCCACCTCGCCCACTACCACCTCCGGGTAAACTTCGAACGTCGCGTTAAATTCGATCTCAGGCGCATTCAAATCCTGCGTGACCAGCTCGAACTGCGGATACCCCGCCACTTGCAACTTGTTGGCCATCGCCGCTTCGGCAAACGAACGCTGCAAACTCTCGCCGATCACCTCTTGATGCACGGACGCACCGTATTGCTGCTCCAACACCTTCAACGGCACTTTGCCCGGGCGGAAACCGTGAACTTTGGCCGTGCGGCCCAAGCGCTTCAGCCGATTTTCGACCTCGCCACGGATAACTTGCTGGGGAATGGATGCATTCAAACGACGCTGCAATCCGCCAAGAGTTTCAACATTTGACATACCAATACTTCCTTCGATTAGATAACGGTGGGAATAAACGCGTGGCGAATGATACATGAAAGCGGTGGCTTTAAGCCTGTTTGCGCAGCCGAACGCATCCGCCCGGCGCTGAAATTGAATAACAAACCGCCCCGAGAAGCGCGCCAATAGGGCATCTACAAAGCCTTGCCCGCAATGACGGGGGTTTTGCTGCCGACACTTCACTGCCAAGGAGATGCCGGGAAAGATTGGGGTCAGCTTATGCGATCAACCAAAAACGCAGTTGAGGGGGGATGTAGGTGTGAATGAATTTGCACATAACTCGTTGAGCGTGCGGATGAATTCGCACCTACTTTGGCAGCGTAAAAATATAAAATTTTAGTACATTCATCTTCAAATACTGTTTTCAAGAAACATCAACAACTTTAAGGCCAGCTTTACGAGCTGCCGCCAATTGCCGATGGTCTGCCGAAGCAAAGATGTCAGGCTCGACTGCGAGTGCGCAAGCCAGATGGAGCGCATCCATGGCGCGAAGCTGGTTTGACTCCAACAACGAAATTACTGAAGCCAGAATACCGGGCGTGAGTTGGCAAATATCAACATCCGCCAGATCCGCCATTGCACTTCCTTTTAACATCCGGTAGTCCGACAGATTGAGTTTCTTTTCGCGGACAAGACGCGACAAAGTAGAAATCAATTCCGGCAGACAAATTACGCTCACCACCAAACTATCTGCCTGTTGGCACAACGCCATCACCTTGTCCGAGCCTTGCTCTGCAACATAACGCTTGGCAAAAGCCGAGGTATCCAGAAACACCTTCATACCGATTTTTGCCTATCGCTCAAAATCTCGCCGCCCAGCGAAATACCTTTTATCGTTAAAGGCTGGGCTTGTCTTTTCCACGAAGGAATTCCGGTGCGGACAGGCACAATTTCAGCAATAGCCTTGCCATTGCGAAAAACGCGAATCGTATCCCCGCCCTCGACAGCATCAAAATAATCCTTGGCATGACTGCGCAACTCGGTAAACGTAGCTTCTTGCATAAAACCTCCCGAAAGTTATGTACATCATTGTGTACATCGACAGAGGTAATGTCAATTGATTGATCGCTACGTTAAAAACATTCTTCTTATGAAAAAGGGGATGAGCGATGCGGAGGGAAATTGAATTTGGTTGCAAGAACAAGGCAAAGCGCCTACCGCATGTAGATCGCCTATTGACAGGCATCTTCAGGCGATAGTATTTTAATAGCCAAGCAAAACACTCTGGAAATAGGGCGTTTGTTGGGGGACAGCAAGATCAATCACCCCATTGAATCTTCATGTTGGGTTAATGCCCGCCATAGTCGATTGCTTCCTCCTGCTAGGGCATTCAATTATTCATATCGAAATTCTGCTATCGACCCGTTGCAGACCGTTAAGAATATTTCAATGACGGCACACTACTCGGCCATAGGTAACCTTCATCCTGTCGGCTAACTCCGTCAGGAATCCGTCCGTAAACCGCCATTTAATGCCCTCCCAAATTCAGTAGCAGGTGATAGAAAATGATTTCTCGATGATTACGTTGTCGCCGCTCCATACCCAGCCAAAGATGATCCGTGTCGTGCTGCGTTTCAATTCTACTACCGGCCTCTGATTTAACGGTGAAGCCCGTGTAGTCTTGGGTGGAGATGAACTCAGTATAGCCTCGAACCAAAGCGGCAAAATCTCTGACACCACAATACGCGGCAATGAAAACAGGGCTGAGAGATTCGTTGTCATACCCCGTGATTTTGTTCAGATGGTCGGTGATGACAGTGGTGTCTAGGTAAGACAGCCGAAACGCCTCGAAGATAGCGATACGCCTATTTTTTGCGTTGGTGATGTAACCGTCTATTTCTCCCGGGCTTTTGCCGGATGCCGATTGTCCACCATGTGGATGATCATGAAACCCGATGTGAGCCTCTGCCATCCGCTTATTGAACAGCGACGTGAACCAATCGTTGATTAAATCCTCCTTAGTAATTTTGAAGCTACTTACGCCTTGCGAAGCCACTTGGTGCAGTTGTAAATTTTTCTTGCGCAATAACAGTTCCTGAGCCACTTCCAGCACTACCTTCTTCAGGAACACGTGCGGTAGGACTCCTGGGCTGACGATAGCTACATATTCCTCAATCTCTTTGGATACGATTTGGCGGTAATGATTTGCCAGTTGCGCGGTAGTGCGTTGCGCTCCCTCAATTGTCAATTGGACGAGCTGGCTCATGGTTTGCTCGCTCGATTTGATGAGTTCATCAATCAGGTCACTGATCCCAAGCCCCTCGGATGCCTGTAGATTTAGTTCTCGATAGCGGTTAATGATTTGCTGAGCGATTAGAGCATCACCTCGTGCCATCAGAGCCTTGCAGTAGGGGCGCAGAATTTCAAGTCTGGCCTGCTGATCCTGATTGAGGCTCATCCAAAAATCGTCGATTTTTGGAGAATCTTGAAGCTGTCGATAGATGTCCAAGATGGTGGCAACCCAAGTGGTTGGCATGAGCTCTGGCTCCATGTCATCGAGGCTACCTAGGAATTGTGATAGAGCATGCCGTAATCCCGTTGCATCCAGATTGATTTTGTGAAGGGCAATTCGGCCTTTGATCAGCATGAAACTGTGGTGGTGGTTTTTAGTTTCTTTATAAAGCACTTCCATGATGCTTACGCACTTTTCTGGATCGGTTTCGCAGTAGGCGGCGGCAATAATGTAGTGCCTAAAACGCTCGCATTCCTGTAGTTGCGCTCGGTCATCCTCCCGATAAGGTTTGCCGAGCTGCTCGTGTGGTATCGGGATCTGACGGGCGGCTTCGTCGAAGCTTTTTGGATATTGCTTTGAGGTTTCAAGAAGGTTCATCAACTGCAATTTATATTCATAGCTCAACCAGACTTTGCGGACTCTTAAAAAATGGGAATTGTTGCTTTTGGCAAAGCGGTCTTGGGCCAAGATAGATTTCGCGGAAGCCAATAATTTGGTGGCAAAGCCAGTATTGCCAGCATCCCAGGCAGAGATGAAAGCTTGCTCAAGACCGGAGAGCCCCATGTCTTCGGGTTGGTGTGACTGCCGGGTTGCAATTTCTTCCTGCAACTTCTGAACTCGCGCAATTACAGTGCAACGTTCAAGCAAGACATACAACTGGTTCAATGGAATGAGCGACAAGCAACGCTCGACGAAATCGTCATACAGGTTGTCTTGGAGCAGATTGGTGAATGAACAGAATGACGACCACAGATCGTATTGGCTGCCGTAGAACGGTGCGACAAACAGGTAAGCGGCTTGTTCGCGTGAACCGAAACCTAGAGTGCGAACGATCTCGGTAATCCGGCTTGCGACACGCTCCCAATCCTTGGGAACTCTTTGTGGTCGCCCGACGCACATCAATACTTGGAGATGATGTTGAATAGCTGAAGCGACGGCAAGGCTGTTCTGGTTCGAGTGGCTCAATTTCTCCTGCCAGTCGCTACTACTATTAGACAACGCGAGAAGTGGTCTGATGCCTTCGTTTCCAATAAGTCTGTGCCACGGCAAGGCAGAAAAAAAAGTATTGGGCTCTAGGCTACGTCGAAGCCCTGCTAAATTCGCCTCAAACTCCGCCTTGTAGTAGCTTAGAAGTGTCGTCTTTAACGAGTGGCTTAACGTGCCTGTGGGGTCAATGCCGGTATTCTCAAGGCGCTCAATCAGCCAGAAACCAAGGAGGTACCAATAGTGCTGCGAAAGGTGGTGATCTAGTGTTTTTTCGGTTGCAGCAGGGAGCAGAGTAAATGCTTGTCCGATCTGGATAACTCGCTGATGGCTTAAGCTATCCAGAAGGCAAAACAGAAACTGATACTCGTAGTTTTTCGGAAAATCGCTAGTCTGCAGACCGCATCGTTTACCCAAAAACTCTACTACCTTGAACAGGCGGTTACCGCTGTCAGACTCCGCCTCAATTGCCCGAAGGTATTCGTGGCAAACCAGTTGTTGAAAGCCTTTATCGAAATGCTGCGTAAACGAATTACTGTCTCTGCGCGAGTTTGAGAAAGATTGCTGCGTCAGATAAAACAGAGCGATATCGCAGGTGTCAGGCTTCGATAGCAAGAATATTTTGTAGGAGGAGTTTCCGTATTCCGGCAGTACATTGAACAACACGTGTTTCAGAATTGGTCTGGTCGCGGAAAGTTCTAGTAGCTTTTCTGTGAATCCATGAGACGCGAGCAATTGTCCTTCAATATGAATGTTGGCGTGGATCGCGCTGGCCAACAGCGCTATGTAAAACAACTGTGGCTCTCGCCAATGCCCTGATCGCTGCCACTTTAGAACGAACTGTAAGTCGCTTGAATCATCACCACAGGGCAATGGATAGGCAGCGCTCAAAGCTACCAATGTGGTTTTCTCAAGCTCTATGTCTTGGTGTTCTGTACGGCTGTTTCCTTCATCGCCAATTGTGAGTTGTATACGGGTTTCAATAGGCGTGACGATGGCTGAAAAGCGATCCTCGTTAATCGATTGCTTCCACAAACTATTCATAGGGTGGCTGAGCCCGGTATCTTGAGCGACATAGGCTAACAGTTGGTCGTTGAATTCTGTTCTCTGTTCGTAGTCACCATCATCAAACAGCACCGGCATGGCCCAGTTACAGTTGACACGCAAACACAAAATCCAGCTTTCAAAGGCTTCGTTTGGTTCCAACTTTTCGCATAGCGTTTGCCACAAATAGGTGCTAACCAACGAGTCGAAGTTTTGATTACCCGGCGGCAACATGTAATAGCCGTTTTCAAGGAGTAATTCTGGAAGGAGTTCCGCTACGGATGCGCTGCAAAAATGGGCAGCCAAAAGCTTTTTCAGCTCATCTGCTGGACATGCGTAATGTGGCTGAATGTAGCCGTTTCGACCGTAACAGATGTCCTTAAGATGCTCAACGGCATGAATCAACGGCATCAGGCTCTGATCCACATTGTATGGGCTTCTCAAGGACTGACAGTGCACCGTACACCAGTCAGCATAAAAAGCGACCAAACCGTATTCTTCAAACAACGATAGTGGCAGGCTTACTCCTTCAAACTGAGGTGTTCCGGGGCTATGCGGCCAACTTTGCTGTGCTGCGAGCACAGCTTCTACAGTCGTTCGGTTCAACTTAGGGGTGGCTAGGGTGGCGTTGGCTAGGAAAATCGATAACGCCTTAGCTTGGGTATGATCCGTATACGAATAGAGTTCAGGACTTCGATTTGTCGACGCGTATCCGGCAAGAATGGAGTTGAGGTGATGCCAGTTTTCTGAATGGTTGTGCATACTGAGTGCGGGGCCGCTGCGATTAAGTTGGCTTGCTACATTAAGACAGCGGCAATTATGGGGTGTATCAGAGTATTTGTGTTTTCAAATAGCCGCTTCTCGAACTGTAGCAGTCGTACCCAGAAGTAATGCTTATTGACCGTTCGGTCCGAAGAGTGAGCTTCCCCAGCAGCACTAACGAGCGACGGCAAATGGCACATTGCCGCCCATGGCGAAGATCAGGTGTTTATCTATCGTTTGAGGAAGATTTTGAGCATAAAGTCTTTCAAAGCCGACAATCAATTTATCCGCATATTTCAAAACATCACCTGTCCCGCAACGCCCGCCAATCGGCGATCTACACTATGCACCCGTTGCAGATGCCCGAATCTATTGGCTTACAGGCAGGTGTTCATTTTCAACCCACCGCCACCGCATCCAACCTTGCCAGCGTGTCCTGCCGATAAAACTGCGCGAGCAAGCGATATACCGCCGGGTATTCCTGTTTCAGCACGTCGGGCACTTCGAAGAAATATTCGCTGAGGACGGCGAAAAATTCTGCCGGGTTTTCGGTGGCGTAGGGGTCTATGGTTGTATCCATGCCGCTGTCCGCGCGGCGGCGCAGGTGATCGAAGGCGGCTTGGAATTCGCGCGACCAGTCCGCCGGATCCATGCCTTGATGCAGTGGCGGTCTGCCGTTTGTCTCGCCGTTTTTCATGTCCAGCTTGTGCGCGAATTCGTGGATGACGACGTTGAAGCCGTCGCGTTGCCCGGAACATTCCACATCCTGCCACGACAACACCATGGGCCCGCCCGCCATCACTTCGCCGCTGCGGATATGGTGGAACTGGTGGACGATGCCGTCATCGTCCATCTGCTCCGCGTCGTGCGCAAATTCGCCGGGATAAACCACGATCTCGCTCCAGCCTTCATACCACTCGTAGCCCAGATTCAAAATCGGCAGCGCGGCAAAGGCGGCGATGGCGGTGGCCATACCGTCGTCCACCGCGATACCGCCCGCGCCGGAAAACGCTTTGTCGGCCAGCAACTGCTGCGCCAGTCCGCGCAGCCGCGCGCGATCCGCCACGGGCAGCCCGTCGAACAGCGGCACTTGCAGCACCGCCCGCCACGTCGCCTCGTGCAACACGTACTCGCCTTTGCCGCTGCCGAACAGGCTGGTCAACATCGCCTGCGGAATTTGTTTCGCGTCACGCCAGTGCATCGTTTGTTACCTCCGCCCATGAACCTCACGAATTTGTAGGTCGGGATT
>JAGVNQ010000199.1 GCA_020053195.1 Sideroxydans sp. | reverse complement strand
TTTCGCGCAACAAGTTGCGCTCCCACAAATTGTCGCTATGAATTCTAGAGAGTCAACTCGACACAGCCAAGCTCATCGCAGCGCAGGATTTTCGCTTGGCCTTCATCCCAATCGCCCAGCACATGCCGTTCGCAAATATGCCCATCGACAACATGACGGTGCGAAGCCGGGCGGTGGGTGTGGCCGTGGATCAGGCGCGGGTAATGGTGGGTTCGCAGCAGTTCGTGCACCGCTTCGTCGTTCACGTCCATCAATGCCATTTGTTTGATACTTTTTTGTGCTTCGCTTTGTGCGCGTAGTTGTTCGATTTGGAGTTTGCGTTGCGCTAATGGCAGCGCGAGAAATTGTGAGCGCCAGTCAGCACCGCGCACGGTGTCGCGGAATTGTTGATAGGCCGCATCGTCGGTACACAAGGCATCGCCGTGGGTGAGCAGGGTGGGCGTGCCGTAAAGATCGAGCAGCGTCGGGTCGGGCAGTAGCGTGGCGTGGCACGCGTCCGCCAGATGTTTATCCATCAGGAAATCGCGGTTGCCGTGCATGATGAAGATGGCCGTATTTCGGGCATGTAGCGCACACAGGGCGTTGCAGATGGTTTGGTGAAACGGGTCGGACAGGTCATCGTCGCCCGCCCAGTATTCAAACAAGTCGCCGAGGATGTAGAGCGCTTCGGCTTGGGGTGCTAGCTTGCTGGCGAAATCGAGGAACATCGCAGCACTGCGCGTGTGCGCGGCGCTCAGGTGCAGGTCGGAGATGAAGAGAGAATGCGGCATTTAGGCGGTGAGTACATATCCTCTTGCAGGCGGGATAACCAGCGACTTAGCTGCGGGTTTTTGCAGCTTAGTCGAATGGCTAGTAGTTTCATCAGAGGGCAGGGTGAGGGGCGGTGGGCGATAAATAAATTTGTTGCATCGCATAGGCCCTCATCCCCAACCCTTCTCCCGCCTGCGGGAGAAGGGAGTTGTTACTTCAATACTTCCGCTTTGGTGATGACAACATCTTCTACCGGCACATCCTGGTGGAAGCCGCTGCTGCTGGTTTTTACTTTGGCGATGGCATCAATCACTTCTTTGCCTTCGACCACTTCGCCGAACACGCAGTAGCCCCAGCCGTCTTGTCCGGGATAGTCGAGGAAGCCGTTGTTTTTGGTGTTGATGAAGAACTGCGCGGTGGCGGAGTGCGGGTCGCCGGTACGCGCCATGGCGATGGTGTAGATGTTGTTGCGCAGGCCGTTGGCGGCTTCATTTTTGATCGGCGCGCTGGTGGGCTTTTGTTTCAGGCCCGGCTCAAAGCCGCCGCCCTGAATCATGAAATTGGGGATAACGCGATGGAAAATGGTGCCGGTGTAAAAACCGTTGTTCACATAGTCGAGAAAATTCTGGGTCGAGAGAGGCGCTTTTTCCGCGTCGAGTTTCAGGGTGATGCTGCCGAGAGTGGTGGTGAGTTTGACCATTTTTGTTGCTTCCTTGAGTTGAGGTTGGGGTTGGGGTTGAGTTTGCGGGGTTAGTTGCGCGCAGGACACAAGTCCGGCCAACAAAGAAACGAGAACGATACGGATAAACTTCATTTATGCGGCTCCTTCATAAACAATTTGCCAGCGCCCGTTTTGTTTTAACCAGTATTGGCGCTTGTGCATGCGGTTGGATAAGTTGTTGCTTTGGTAGTCCTGCTCGAAGTTGACCACCACCAGTTCCGGCTGGCTGGGATAGGGGAAGATGCTGACGTTCGACATCTGCACCTTGATCCAGGTTTTGCCGGAATTGACCAGGCGTTTTTGTTGGGCGAAGGCGGGCAGTTTGATATGGCTGGTGGAAAAATCGGGCGAGTAATGCGCCAGATAATTTTCGGTGTCGCGGCTCTCCCAGTCGGCGCGCCATTGTTCCAGCGTCAGCAACAGTTCGGCACGCTCGTTGCGGTCGGCTTCGTCGCTCCATTCCATCTGGCTCGTGATGATGACCGGGGTGATGCCGACTTGCAGGTTATTTTCCAGTTGTTTCAGGTCGTCATTGGCGAGCACCACGCAGCCGTTGCTGGCGCGCGGCGGGCGGCTGTAGGTGTCGCCCGGCGTGCCGTGCAGCCAGATGCCGGAGCCGTTTTTGCCTTTGCGTCTGTCCCATTCGTTGGGATAGTTCAATGGAAATGCGCCCGCGCCGTAGAAATCGGAAAGTTTGTGGCGCGGGATGTGGCCTTCCACGAAATACACGCCCAGCGGGGTTTTCTGGTCGCCTTTGACCAGTTTGTCCGCGCCTTTTTTGCCGACGCTGATGTAGTAATCGGCCACATAACGCGCTTCGCCGTCCACGTTTTCAAACAGGTAGAGCGTGGATTTGCTGGTATCGACCACGATGGCGTGGCGCTGTTGCGCGTCCAGCCGCCACAAATATTTCGGCGCGGCGATGGGCTGTTGCTGTTGCACGCGCTGCAAGCGGGCGCTGGCTTCTTCGCGCAAATCCTGCAGCTGGCCGTGAGAGGCATTGGGCGCATTGCCGAAAGCGGTGATAGGTTTGGTGCGCGCCAGCAGCAAATCGCCTTTGACCAGTTGCGCCAGTTTGAAATTGGGGTTTTGTTTGAGCAGCGAATCCACTTCGTTCAGCGCCAGATCGAGGCGGTTGTTGCCCACCGCCTGCAAACTGTGGGTCAGCGCCTGTTCCATGCTGCGCGTA
The DNA here is from genome assembly GCA_020053195.1 of Sideroxydans sp. GTDB lineage: Bacteria > Pseudomonadota > Gammaproteobacteria > Burkholderiales > Gallionellaceae > Sideroxyarcus. The sequence goes on along the minus strand of JAGVNQ010000199.1, from coordinate 296 downwards.
ACCGGCTCTGCTGTCGCGGTGGTGGCGCAGCAGGCGGTGAGCAGCAGGGCGGTGAGGGTGCTGAATTTCATCAATAAATCTCAAATAATTTATATATCGTCATTCCGGCCTGCGCCGGAATGACGGGTTTTTTATTTGCCCGAACGTTCTTCCGCGATTTGCCATTGCCCGCCGACTTTGACCCACAGCAGGGTTTTTCGGGTATCCGCATTCAAGTGGCTGGCGCGGTAAATTTGGCGGAAGCTGATGCTGGCGTGTTGCGCGTCCAGCACCTTGACTCCCGCCTCGCGGATTTC
>JAGVNQ010000048.1 GCA_020053195.1 Sideroxydans sp. | reverse complement strand
GGTTTCGCGCTGATCGAAGCCATCGCCAAGCTGCGCAATTACCGCATTCGCGGCAAGGAATACGATCTGGAAAAAGCCGCGATGACGTTGCTGCAAGACTATCGCACTGGCGCTTTGGGTCGCATCAGTTTGGAGACTCCGGCTACGCGCGCCGCCATGCTGCAACAGCAGCCGGTTTCGGCCTATAATCCGTCCATCACCGATTCCTAATATACTTTCGTATGCGCTTCACACCTACCCTGTTATTGGCTGGCTGCCTTGCCCTGACCGGGTGCAGCACCGTCCATCTCAGCGCCTACACCAAGGAAAAAGACCCGTTCGAGCCGTACAACCGCAAGGTGTATGCCATGAATGACGCGGTGGACAAAGTAATCATCAAACCGACCGCACAGGCTTATGCCTATGTGATGCCCGACACGATGAAGACGCTGGTGAATAATTTTTTCTCCAACTTGGACGATGTCACGGTCACCGCCAACGACTTGTTGCAGTTGAAATTCGCGCGCGCCGCCAGCGACGGCAGCCGCGTGTTATTCAACAGCACGTTCGGTGTGTTCGGCTTGCTCAACGTGACGACACATCTGGAAAAACACAACGAGGATTTCGCCCAGACTCTGGGGTATTGGGGATGCAACAGCGGGCCGTATCTGGTGATCCCGTTCTGGGGCCCGAGCTCGGTGCGCGACGGTGTTGGCATGTATGCGGATTCATTTTATGGAGTCATTGGCACACGACCGCACATCCCCACGCGCAACACGGCGTTCGCGATGAATGTGTTCAACAACCGTGTCGGCCTGCTGGATTCGGAAAAAGTGATGGACGATGCGACCATAGACCGCTACAGCTTTTTGCGCGACGCGTATCTGATGCGACGACAGAATCTGGTCTATGACGGCAGCCCGCCGCGCATCAAATACGACGACGAAGATGAGGAATAAAAAACGGCGGGGATTTCCCGCCGTTATTTTTATAAAACTTAAAACCGTTCAGCCCGTAGATTTCGCAGATTAACGCAGATTATCGGGCGGTTAATGATCGCCCGAATTTAATTCCGTGAGCTGTGCTGGTTTTCGTAGGTCGGGATTTATCCCGACGCTTTTTTTCAAACCGAGAACACCGTCGGGATAAATCCCGACCTACAAAAGCGAGAGGGTTAGTTGATGAAAGAAGTAGATTCTTCAATCCCTCACCCTCTCCCCCAACCCCTCTCCCGCCAGCGGGAGAGGGGAGTCATTACCGCATCGTCACCAGAAAAACATTCTCCTGCATCCGGCTCACCCCGCGCTGTTGAAAGCGCGGGTTTTGCGCCAGCACATCCTCTTGCACCAACAGCCGCACCTCCGCGTATTTTCCATACAACGCTTCCACCTCATCCACCGACACCGCAAACGGCGGCCCATCCATTTGCGCTTGCGGATAATCGAAAGTGACCAGCAAAATTTGCGTCCCGGTCGGCAAAATCTCCGTCAGATGGCGCGCGTAGCTTTCGCGCATTTCCGGCGGCAACGCCACCAGCGAAGCGCGGTCATAAACCATGCTCACCTGCGCCATATCCTGCTTGCGCAAATCGAAAAAATCGCCGCACGCAAGACAAAAACCCGGCGCGATGTAATTGTCGAATTTCCCGCCACTCACCCGCTCGGGCGACATCCCCTGCTCGCTGAAAAAATCTCGCACCGCGATCTCGCTCAACTCTACCCCCAGCACCGCACAACCCTGCTGGCGCAGCCACACCATATCCAGACTCTTGCCGCACAACGGCACAAACACCTCGCCGCCGTGAGCGCGCGGCATATCCTGCCAAAAGCGCCGCAAATATGGATTGATCTCATTCTGATGAAACCCAATCTCCGCCCGCTCCCAACGCTCCAACCAAAATTCTTTTTTCATCATCGCCCCTTCAATGCTTGAAATGCCTTAATCCGAAAAACCCTTAATGCCGTCATTCCGGCGCAGGCCGGAATCCAGCGGGTTTATTAAAAATGCTTTTCTGTCAGTGCGTTGCACTGTCAATTCTATCAACTGGATTCCCGCCTTCGCCGGAATGACGGCCAGAATATCCACATTCAAACGCAGCGCCAAGTTTAACAGCCCGAACCAAAGCCCCGCCCTTCCCCATTCAGCAATTGACACCCCCCGCCCCGCTCCCCTACAGTTCGTCCCACTTGCAAATCCGCCCCACGCACATCGCACCGCACGCACGGTGCAAGGCGCACAGCGGAATCCCCGGAACAGGAGTCTGGCGCAAGGATCGTATCCCGCAACGACGGGAAACGACACGCCGCACAACTTGTTCGACAAAGGGGAAACACTTGAACACTCGCACTCCGCAAGAAAACCAAAATCGCGCAAGTTTTTCACCCCCACCTTGCCCGCAAGCCCATATCCACGGGCATCTCCATCAAGTGCATCACGTAGAACGCCTATTGACGGGCGTTTCCATGAAATTCACTTTCTAAAATCCAATCAAAACCGATCATCATGGAAATGAAAAACATCAACTCCGGCAAACTCCGCGCCATCGGCTACGACGCGCGGGCGCGCCTGCTGCAAGTGCAACTCGACAACGGCGACACCCTGCAATACAGCGGAGTCGGCGAAGACCTCTGGCGACGACTCAGCACCTCCGGCGCAGCGTGGAGTTTTTATCGGGACAATATCGAGGAGGAATTCACCGCGATGAAGGTTTCAGCAAGTGCGCCTGCGGGAAAGAATCCGCTGGATGAATTGTTCAGTCAGAAATAATTGCGTTACCGATCCTTAAAAAATCCCCAACCAAGGAAAACACATGAACCCATATATGCCTCTTCCCGCCGAATACATCGCAGAAAACGACATCCCGCCCCGGCTGCAATGGAACGCCAACGGCGGCTATTGCGGCGAGGTGTCGATGATCAGCGCGGGGCTTTTTTACGGGCAATACCTCTCGCAATTTGATGTCCGGCAATTGGCCTCACCGGGCAAGGGACAGGGTGACGACGCACAATTGTTGCTCGGCGAAGATTCCGCGATCAACGCAGCCAAAGCATTGCGCCTTGAGCATGTCGCATTTGCTTCGCAAGACAGTGTGGCATTTCTGGAATGGGTGGAACAGCATGTTTGGCAGGGCTTCCCGGTCATCATCGGCGTGATGAATAACGAAAATCTGCTCTACGGAAATACCGACCCAAGCAGCGGAGATAACGAATATGACCACATCGTACCGGTGATCGGATACGGCTCCGTCTCCGCCCCGCCGTTTTCCCATTTCCATCCCGAAAACGTCATCCTGTTCAGCGACAACGGACTCTACACACCGGGCAATTCAACCCCGTATTACATGCACTTCAAAATGCAGCCCGAAAAAACGCCGGGCAGCCCGCCGCCATTCCTGGGTGATCGCCAACAAGCCAATCTCGCCGCCGGAAATATCTACACGCTGCTGCAACTGCCGCAGAACCAGAACGAGAAAAAGTCATTGTTTAATTACGCCATGGTCATCAAAGGCGTGGCCGACCCGAACAAAGAAACCCTGCGCGTGCGCGTTGAAACCAACCTCAACCACGAATTGCCCCCCATCGCCCACGGCAGCCATACGCGGCCAAGCGCCATTCCGCTCACACTGACAATCACCGTCACAGGCTTAGAACCAACAGTCCTCTACAACCTGTACAAATACGACGACGAAAACCAAGTACCCACCGAACACTTCAACGAAAACGCCGTGAAAGCCGGAATCAAACCATGGCAATTAATATCCATCACTGCCGGGACAAGCTGGACTGGCCAACTAGCGATACGCTCGGACCAGAAAGTTTTCTTCCGTGCAGTGAAAGCCTGACAACAACAGCAGAAATGAACACCGCTCTCGTTATGGAAATGCACAAGATTAACTCCGGCAAACTCCGCTCCATCGGCTACGACCCGCGAGCGCGCCTGCTGCAAGTGCAACTCGACAACGGCGACACCCTGCAATACAGCGCAGTCGGCGAAGACCTCTGGCGACGACTCAGCACCTCCGGCGCGGCGTGGAGTTTTTATCGCGACAATGTTGAGGAGGAATTTACGGTGAAGAAGGTTTCGGGGAGTGCGGGGGCGGGGAAGAATTTGTTGGATGGGTTGTTTGGGGGGAAGTGACGGTAATGTTATTTTTCTTATTTGCATATTTGGCAAGCAGACGAATAAGATACCGGAATACTCATATTTCTACAGTAGAAATTGGCTATCATTCGCATCAATGCAATTAAATCTTCAAGAGCACAAAATGAAAATATCTACATTTGAATACCACGATGAAAAGCAGCCAGGATGGAATTTCGGAAAAATTCAATTTCACTCGGTTAATTTATTCGTGGGGGAAACTGGTTCAGGCAAAACACGTTCGCTGAATACCATTTTCGATATTGGTGTATTTGTCACTCGCGGCTCTAGCTTCAAAGGTGGTTCGTGGGAAATTTCCTTTGATAGCGACAATGCGAAATACAGATGGAAGTTTTCTGGCAAACAAATTGAAGATGGCGGTGGAGTCGTAACGAGTGAGGAACTTGCTGAAATAGGAAACGATGGTTTAGAAAAAATAATTATCCAAAGAAATGGTGATGACTTTTTCTTTAATGGAGCTAAATTACCTAAACTAGCAAGAGGGGTGAGTTGCTTGTACCTACTCAAAGAGGAAGCAGAAATTAAGCCTATATATCAAGTTTTCTCAAGAATAATGCGTCGATCATTCTCTGATGAGGGTATCAAAGTTCCTCTTGCATACTCCGATATACCGGCAGGGCTTGAAGAAGAAATGGGGAAGAAAAAATCACTTGAGTTGTTAATGAATCATCAATTAACAGTCAGCCTTAAACTTTACTTCCTCAAGAAATTCTTTAATCGGCTGTATGAGGAAGTTTGCAGCTTTTACCAATCCATTTTCCCGGTTATCGAAAGTTGCCAAGTTACAGATACTTCAGTTGTTGCGAAGAGGTTTGCCTTAAATGGGCGGGTTCCCGTATTTGAAATAAAGGAGAGGCATGTAAATAAACCTATTCATCTTCAAGAATTGTCTGCTGGTATGCAGAAGGTTCTGTTAATAATGACAGACATAATCTCACTTCCGCCAAATAGTCTTTACTTAATCGATGAATATGAAAACTCATTAGGAGTTAATGCGATCGATTTTCTTCCTTCATTCCTTGCAGATCATGGTCAGGATAAACAGTTTGTAATTACTACGCATCACCCTTATCTCATTAACAGTATGCCAATCAACAATTGGCAAATTTTTCATCGCAAAGGTTCGGATGTAACGATAAAAAGTGGTAGTGAGTATGTCGAAAAATTCGGGCAATCGAAACAAAAGGCATTTATTCAATTAATTAACGATCCATTTTATTCTGAGGGTATTCAGTGAACTTTTATGTGGTTGTAGAAGGCTCTGTTGAAAAGAAAGTCTATGGCAAATGGATTCCATTAATGAATCCATCATTAAAGCAAATCAACTCACTCGGAGAAACCACACAAGACAATTTCATCATTTTTGACGGCGGTGGCTACCCATATATTCTTGAACTCATTGAGAATGGTATTTCCGACTTGGCGCATACAAATAATGACTATAGGTTGGTTGTTATCATTGACTCAGAGGACATGAGTCGACAGGAAAAATTTAGTGAAATAGATGCCTTTATCCAAGGAAAAACAAGCGGCGTACACCTTGATTACAGGATTATCGTGCAACATTTCTGCTTTGAAACATGGGCTCTAGGTAATAGAAAAATCGTTACATCCAATCCATCCAATCCCGAATTAGTAGAGTATTTAAAACACTACCATGTACGAAAGAATGATCCAGAATTGCTCACTGTAATTCCTAAATCAAATCTTAATCGAGCGCAATTTGCTGAATCGTACTTAAGGAAATTGCTTCAACAGAAATTCCACCAGACTTACACCAAACGTAACCCAGAAGCAGTGACGCACCCAACCTATTTCGCTGAATTGAAGAACCGTCTTCTAGACACTGGGCACATAGGTAGTTTTAAGGACTTGCTAGAAACTTTCGCACCAATTTGAATTAAAGCAGATCGATAGGTTCAGGTTCCATCGAAACCAGCCATTCTCAAGAAACGCGGACAGACCACGATTTTCTATACTGCGCTAAACCGGTTTAATATCCAGTTTGAAGACCGGATGCCGCAGCAGTTTTGAAATTCCGTTTACACAAAATTAAGTACACCCTCACAGAATTCGGGACACCCTCGCGACTTGAGCAGTCGAATATATTCCGTTATAAAAAATGGCGACCACTTGGTCGCCATTTTTCATTTCCGCCCTACGTTGCAACCCACCAACGTTACGCCGCCGACAACAAACTCTCATAAGGTATATGCAGCCCGTCATGCAGCCGCTGCACCATTTGCAAGCTGAGTCGGCGTTTGCGGTTGAGCACTTCGGAAACCCGCCCGCTGGAGTCAATGTATGGCCGCATATCATGCCGGATACGGCAGCAGATTCAGGTTTTCAATATATCGAAAATGTCTTTGATTTTTGCTGACCAGTGGAATCCCCCGGCTCAATGCGGTGGCTGCGATAAATCCATCGGCCATTGCGATGCCGTGGCTCAGCCGATATTGTTCAAACAGGGTTACGGCTATTCTTGAAATTTCCGGGGTCAGTTCGAGTTCTGAAAATTGGCGTATGGTCGCTTGAGTCAAAGACCATTCGCGCGGATTTCGGCATCCGGCGAGGAGTTCCAAACGTGTGATGGTCGAGATTGCGAGAACATGCCGTGACGCGTACTTGCCGAGAAATTCTTTGGCTTGAGCCTCGCCTCTTGCGCCATCAATAATGATGTCGCTATCAATCAGTAGCACGGCGGCCTTCCCATTCGTTATGGCGCAAGGCTTGAACATAAGCGGTGCTATCACTCATTTCTGGACGATCAGCCCACATCCCGAAAAAAGGGGTGCGCAGATCGAGTTCCGTGTGCTCTGCCAAAGCAGGTTTAACGTCGGCACGCGCCAGCAGAAATTCAACAAAGTCTGAAAGTTCTTCCTGCTTTTCTTTCGGCAAGACGGCAGCGCGTTGTAATACTTCTGCAAGCGTCATGATGTGGCTCCTTTTGCAATTCGATTTTGAACCGGTTTGTTTCTTACCATAAGTCGGATTGTAAACAGATTGTGCCGCCAAAGCGAAGTGGCTGGATTGGCGCGCAATTGATGGAGCGCGTTCGCGGTGATTTCTTTCGCCTGATACACGCGCTCCAGCCGTTTGAATGCGGCGCGCAAGTCGTCATTTTTCAATAAAGCCATGGTGTAGAATTCCGCGCACGCTGCTTTTATCGTTCTGGATATGCCTACCGTCCTTCGCTTGCTAAATTGGCGCTTCCATTTCTATTCCGATGAAGGAATGGAGCCGCCACATATTCATGTGGACACGGGAGAGGGTGATTGCAAATTTTGGCTTGATCCTATTCGGTTGGCAAAAAGCCGCAACATCAACCCCATCGAGTTGCGGCGTATTGAAGCAGCCGTTTTCGAGCATCAAGTTTTCTTCAAGGAGAAATGGAATGAGTTCTTCTATCACTGAATTGGAGCATTGCGCGACTCGCGCTTGGGTGTCGGGGCGCTTTGTTTTTATCGAACTCACGGATGGCCGCCAGATCGGCTTTCCATCTTCCCGTTTCAAATTGCTGCGCAACGCAAGCGATGAGCAACTCCAGCATGTCGCGCTTCGCGCAAATGGCACGGCGCTACGCTGGGAAGAGTTGGACGAAGACATTTCGGTAAGCGGTATTGTGGAAGGACATTTCCAGCTTCCGCTGCCGATGGCGGCTTGAGCAACTGCGGTGCGCGAGCGCACCCTACGCTTTATTTAAAAAACCCCGCTTGCCCGCAAGCCCCTAAATACGGGAATCTCCATCAATCGCATGAGCTAGATCGCCTATTGACGGGCGTTCCAGTGAGGTTGGCATTTTGAAATTGGTCTTACTATCCAATAAAGTTTCACGCTGAAATATACAGCTCGGCTCGTTTGCAGCTTCGCGTCAAAGCACCGCCTCCAACCCCTTGCGTTCCAGCAAATTCAACAGTTTCAGCGACGGACCGCTGGGGTGTTTTTCGCCGATTTCCCATTTGCGCACGGTCGATAGGCTGGTGTTCAACACTGCCGCCAGCACCGCTTGGCTGAGTTGCAGATGGTCGCGCAGTTCACGAATTTTTTCGCTGCTGTATTCCGGCACAGGTGTCAGGCACAGGGCATCGAATTTGTTCATTTTGCGTTTATCAATGAAGCCCAAGCGATGCAGGTCGCTCGCTGTTTCGTGTACGGCTTGCAGAATGCCGCTTTTGGTTTTAGTTTTTGTGGTCATGGCATATCTCCTGTAATGATCCATCTTCAATTGCTTTGCCGAGTTGGTCGTTTGTTCTCGCCAACAATTCGTGTGCGATTTCCTGCAATGCTTCCAGTTCTTCGTCGGTGATATTGGCTCGATCATTTTTCTCAAAGCCGTAAACGAAAAACCATTTGCTGCCTTTGTTGGTCGCCACCAGCGTTCTTGCGCCACCGCGTTTGCCGCGCCCGGCAAGCCCCACCCGCTTCTTCACTATGCCGCCACCCAAATCGGCATCAATCAAACCTTGCGACATCTCTATTGCCGCAGCGCATAAAGCGCTGTCGGATAATTCCGTTTTCCGCATCCAGCGAATGAAGTGGCGGGTTTTGAATACACGGTTCATTTTATTATTGTGCCACTTAGTGGCATAGGTTGGCTATGGCAATTTTCAAATTTAAGAGCATCGCATTTTTCGTCACACCGGCGAAGGCTGGTGTCCAGTCAAAATATTGACACAGCGCAACGCACTGACAAAACTGCATTCTTATAAAAATCGCTGGATTCCGGCCTGCGCCGGAATGACGGCCTATTGGATTTTCCGGGTTCAAGCCAGCGCAATATGCAGATGCCGCCACAGAAACCAAAGCTGGCAGCGTCATAGAATAACTACCCCGCCCTGCTCGACTTACCAATGTAAGCCTTGTGCTATTATCAAACCGTTAAGTCCAATTCAGGAGCAAATCATGATTGTCACCGTATCTGAAAAAGGCCAGTTGGTTATCCCTGCCGAAATACGCAGGTTGTTGGGCATTACGCCCGGAACGAGGTTGAATGTGTTGCCGGATGCGGGCGGGTTCAGGGCGTTGGTGGACGATGCCAGAAAAACCAAAAGCGCAGCCGATTGTGTTGGCATTGCCGGATATTCCGGCAAGGTGGTTTCGGTGGAGCAAATGGATGTTGCCAAATACGCGAGCAAATCGTGATTGCGCTCGACACAAATGTTCTGGCGAGGCTGGTGACCAATGACGATCCGCGTCAGGCACGCCAAGCCGCCGCGCTCATTGATGCGGGCAATTCTTTGTTCGTGCCGCTGACGGTGATGCTGGAATTGGAATGGGTTTTGCGCGGTGCATATTCGCTGGATAAAGCTGCCGTCGTGAAATCATTCGAAGGTTTGCTGTCAGTACGAAATATCAACTTCGAGCGGCAGGCTGATATTCAACAGGCGCTCCAACTTTACCAATCCGGTTTTGATTTTGCCGATGCGCTGCACCATGTCGGCGCAACGGGCTGCAAGGTGTTGGCGACATTCGACAAGAAGTTTGAAAAGCTGGCGACCAAAGCAAAGCTAAAACCTTCAGTTGTTTCACCAAGTTCGGCCATATAACAGCATGTGAACACCCACAAGGTGCAAGAGGTAAATTCGCACCTACACAAATGTCCCGGCTGTTATTTCAAATAACTCACTTAACCGCAGCCCAGTATCCACGGCCATCTCCATCAATCGCATGCGCTAGATCGCCTATTGACGGGCGTTCCCGTGAGGTTGGCATTTAATAATTGCAGAAAAACCCTCCTTGCGACATTGACACTTCCCGCTCGCCTCCAATACAGTTCGTCGCGCTTGTGCGGTGTTGCACGCTATCTAGAACTTAACCAACGTGCAGGACGATTTTGTAGGTCGGGTTTCAACCCGACATGTCGGGCTAAAGCCCGACCTACAAGGGTTGGCGCATAAGTGTCGTTAAGAGCGATGCACCACACTAGTCGTACTTTTCCATCACACAAGGGGAATGAAATGAAACGGGCAATTCAATCGCGGTTAGTTTTTTGGGCGGGTTTGGTTTTTCTCGTCGCCACACTTTCCGGCTGCGCGAACTTTCAGAAGCAGGCGCTGGATAAGAGCATGGCGCAGAAGATCGACAAGGTGGCCATTGTGGATGCGCGTGAGCCGGTCAAGTATGTGACGATGAACTTCGGCCATCCCGGCATGATGTTCGGTGCAATAGGCGGCGCTATCGCGGGTGCGGACATGGAAGCCAAGGGAACCCAGTTTACCGAAGCGCTGCGCAGCAAGGGCTTTGCCATTGCGCAACATTTGACTGCGAAGACTGCCGAAAATCTGCTCAAGCGGGGATACAAGGTTGAGCATGTTCCCGATACCCGTGTGGAAAAAGAAGGCAAGCTGGTGCTGGATTACAAGGAGATCAAGACGGACGCGGATGTGGTGATGAATATCACGCCAACGATGGTCGGTTACGTTTCGACGCGCGGGGTCAACAGCTATATTCCGACGGTGGGGATTGTGGTGGAGATGGTGTCCAAGAATTCTTCAGAAGTCATTTACCGCGAACATTTCATGTACGGGTGGGAGCCTTCCGCAGGGGAATGGGTTCATGTTCCGGCGCAAGCGGGTTATAGCTTTAGCAGCTTCCAGGATTTGATGGATAAAAGCGCCAACGCGGCAGAAGGTCTGACGAGTGGCGCTGAATTGGTCAGCGCCCGCATCGCGCAGGATTTTCAAAGGAATTGAGCAACGGCTGGTGACTGCTAACGAAAATGGCGACCGTTTGGTCGCCATTTTTATTTCATGCGCCGGGTGACGATAAGCTATCTGGAATTTATTCCAACGTGCAGGACGACTTTGTAGGTCGGGTTTTAACCCGACATGTCGAGCTAAAGGCGCATGAGCGCCATCAAGCGCAATTCACTTGATGTTAATGCCAGCAAATCCAATTCCTCCCCCTTCAAGGGGGAGGTTAGGTGGGGGATGGGGTGGTATTCCAAATAATTGAACCCCATCCCCACCCCAACCCTCCCCTTGAAGGGGAGGGAGAAATGCTCCGTCTCAATAAAGTTTACGCTTATGGGCCTGCGCCGGAATGACGTGATTTAAAGTTGAGATTCCGGCTCAGCGATACACCCCCGGTATCGCCACCTTCTTTTCGATGACGCGCGCGACCAACACAATCACCGAAACGAACGCCAGATAAACAAGTGCGGCGAACAGGTAGGCTTTGAAGAATTGGAAGTTGGTGGCGGCGAGCTCTTGTACGCGGGCGAAGAATTCGGTGTACTGAATGAGGAAGGCGACGGAGCTGTCTTTCAGGTTGTTGATGACTTGGTTGGTTAACGCGGGCACGGACAGGCGCAGCACTTGCGGCAGGCTGATGAAGCGGAATATTTGCAGGTGGCCGAAGCCCTGCGCTCTGGCGGCTTCGATCTCGCTGAAGTCGAGGCCGTTGTAGGCGGTGGTCATGTAGGCGGCATTGTAGGCGGCCACGTTGAAGGTGAAGCCGATCACGGCGACCATGAACGGCGACAGCGTGATGCCCCACTGCGGCAAGCCGTAATACATCAGGAACAGCAGCACGATGAGCGGCATGCCGATGAAGAACGAGATGTAGGCCTGAGTCGCGCGCCGCACCCAGTTGAGATGGCTTTGCGTGAGATAGAACACGACGATGCCGAACAATAATCCGCTGACGCTGATGATGGCGGTGAGCTGCAAGGTTTGCACCAGACCGGCCATTATCAGCGGCATCTGTTCCAACAAATCGCGCAGGAAAGTATCCCATCCGTTCATCGCGCGTTTTCCTCGCTGCCGAAAAAGGCGCGCACTTGTTTGTCGGGATGATTCGATAAATTCGCGATGGTGTCGTGCGCGCGAATCACGCCTTGGTCGAGGAAGGTG
>JAGVNQ010000246.1 GCA_020053195.1 Sideroxydans sp. | reverse complement strand
TGGGTGGCGCAGTCTTGCGCGACTTCGATCTGGCGCTTGAATTCTTTGCGGCTGTTGGCGTGCGAGAAGTCGATCATGACGCGCGCGGGCAGGCCGGCGTTGGCCAAATCTTTGCAGGCGGCATCGACGGCGGCCGCATCGAAGTTGGGTTGTTTGCCGCCGCGCAGGATGAGGTGGCAGTCTTCGTTGCCGTTGGTGGAGACGATGGCAGAGTGTCCGCCCTTGGTGACGGAAAGGAAGTGGTGCGGGCTGGCGGCGGCTTTGATCGCGTCAACGGCGATGCGGATGTTGCCGTCGGTGCCGTTCTTGAAGCCGATGGGGCAGGAGAGGCCGGACGCGAGTTCGCGGTGGACTTGCGATTCGGTGGTGCGCGCGCCGATGGCTCCCCACGAAATCAGGTCGGCGGTGTATTGCGGGGTGATGACATCGAGGAATTCGGTGGCGCAGGGCAGCCCCATTTCGTTGATGTCCCACAGCAGTTTGCGCGCGAGGCGCAGGCCTTCGTTGATCTTGAAGCTGCCGTCGAGGTCGGGGTCGTTGATGAGTCCTTTCCAGCCCACGGTGGTGCGCGGTTTTTCAAAATAGACGCGCATCAGGATGAGCAGGTCGGCTTGCAGGCGCGTTGCTTCTTTATTCAGCCGCGCCGCGTATTCCATCGCCGAAGCGGCATCGTGGATGGAGCACGGGCCGACCACCACCAGCAGCCGGTCATCTGCGCCATGCAGGATGCGGTGTTGTAGGGCGCGCGCGTTGAACGTGGTTTCGGCAGCTTTTTCGCTGACCGGAAATTCGCGCACGAGGTGGCTGGGTGGGGAGAGTTCCTTGATTTCTTTGATGCGGATGTCGTCAACGATGTGTTTCATTTTAAAAATCCAAACCTGTAAGTTACGTTAAAAAAACCTGAATAAAGCGCGTCAATACGCCCGTTCTCAGCCAGATGTTCAATTCTACTAGTTGCGTGGTTATTTTCCCCGCATAAACATCGCATCCAGTTCCGCTAGCGTGATTTGAAACCAGGTCGGTCGCCCGTGGTTGCATTGGTCGGCGCGCTCAGTGCGTTCCATTTCGCGCAGGATAGCGTTCATCTCGGGCAGGCTGAGTTGTTGGTTGGCGCGCACGGCGGAATGGCAGGCGAGGGTGGCGAGTAGTTCGTTGCGGCGTTCGGTGAGCGCGCGGGAAGCACCAAATTCGCGCAGTTCGTGCAACACCTCGCGCGCGGCGGCTTCGGCGTGCGCTTGCTTGAGCATGGCAGGCATGGCGCGCACGGCGAGGGTGTGGGTGGAAATCGGCGCGATGTTGAAGCCGAGTTGGTGCAGGGCTTGTTGTTCTTCTTCGACGGTGGCGATGTCCAAAGTATCGGCAGCAAACGTCACCGGAATCAGCAAGGGTTGCGTCGGCATCTGTTGTTGATCGAATGCGGTTTTGAGTTTTTCATACACGATGCGCTCGTGCGCGGCGTGCATATCGACCACGATCAAGCCTTGCTGGTTTTGCGCGAGGATGTAGATGCCGGAGAGTTGGCCGAGGGCGAAGCCGAGGGGGTGTTCGTCGGGTGGTGCGAAAGACGAAGCAACCCCTCCCAACCTCCCCTTGTCAGGGGAGGGGAAATCGGCTCCTCCCCTGATAAGGGGAGGTTGGGAGGGGTTTGGGTTTTCTGTTTGCGTTTCCCACAAACGATATGTCGCTTGCTGCTGTTCTGCTCCGAACGCCATGCGGTGTTGCTGTGCCGCAGGTTCAAAGGTGGGCGCACTCCCTCTCCCACCGGGAGAGGGTTGGGGTGAGGGAGAATTTCCCATCGTCCCGCTCAACGCATCCTGCAAGGCATGAAACACGAACTGGTGAATGCCCTGACTTTCGCGGAAGCGCACTTCGCTTTTTGCGGGGTGTACGTTTACGTCCACCTGTTCCGGTGGCAGTTCTAGGAATAACACGAAAGCGGGATGGCGCTGGTGATGCAGGATGTCTTGATAGGCTTGGCGCACGGCGTGCATCAACACTTTGTCGCGCACGAAGCGACCGTTGGCGAAGAAATATTGTTCGTCGCGCGACGAGCGCGAGTAGGCGGGCAGGGCGGCGATACCGTACAGGTGCAGGTTGCCGATTTGTTTTTTGACGGTGACGGCGTGTTGGCTGAATTCGGTGCCGAGGATTGCGGACACCCTCTCCCCCAGCCCCTCTCCCGCCAGCGGGAGAGGGGAGGAGTCTGCTTCCCTCTCCCGCTGGCGGGAGAGGGATTGAGGGTGAGGGCTGTTCGGTGAAGCAGCCAGTTGCCACACCATCCTCCCGTTATGCTGCAACGAAAACCCCACATCAGGCCGCGACAGCGCAATACGTTTGAACGCTTCTTCACACCACGCAAATTCGGTATTTTCGCTCTTCAAAAATTTGCGCCGCGCCGGGGTGTTGAAATACAGCTCGCGCATTTCGATGCTGGTTCCATGCGGGTGTGATGCGGGGGTGGCGTTGTCTTGTACGCCGTCGGACGCTTCGATTTTCCACGCATGGGGCGCATCAACGTTGCGACTAGTGAGCGTGATCTGCGCCACTGCCGCCATACTCGCCAGCGCCTCGCCGCGAAAACCCATGCTGACCACGCGCTGCAAGTCGTCGAGCGAGGCGATTTTGCTGGTGGCGTGGCGCATCAGCGCCAGCGGCAATTGTTCTTGCGCGATGCCGCCGCCGTTGTCACGCACGCGCAGCAGCTTCACGCCGCCCATTTCCAGTTGCACGGCGATGTCCGTCGCGCCCGCATCCAGACTGTTTTCCAGCAGTTCTTTCAAGGCCGAAGCCGGACGCTCGATCACCTCGCCAGCGGCGATCTGGTTGATGAGTAAGTCGGGAAGGAGATGGATGGCTGACATGGCGGCGGATTATATACATAGCGACATAAATCTACTGCGCGAACCGGCATCGGGGTCGCGCGGTGCTCGGCATCCTCATGTACTCTATGTACATTCCGGTGCCTGCGCTCCGGGCTCCCCCGATGTCGGCTCGCTCGCTACGATTTCTGTCGCTATGTATAGCGGATGCCTTGGCGGATATTTTTGGAGTAGCATCGGCACGGCTTGAATAATTTGTATGCGTCGGGCTTCAGCCCGAAAACAAATCCTAAATTCAAGCCACAGAGATCACAGAGGACACAGAGAAAGTAATGTTTTCTCCGCATTTCGCGGGCTCAGCAAAAAGGTTTACGTACTCTTGCGTCACAACCGTTTTTCTCTGTGAGCTCTGTGTTCTCTGTGGCTAAATGATTTTGAAGTTATATTTTGACGGCCCCGCGAACGAAAAATGCAAAACAAAAAACGTTTCTCTTTCAAACCGCTCACCCTGCGCCGGGAAATCCTTGCGGCGCTGTCGCTGAAAATCCTTTTGCTGTTCGTCTTGTGGTGGGTGTTTTTCTCGCATACACCCGACAAACAATCCGTCGCCGAGGCGGTCGCCGAACGCATTTCCGGCACTGTGCCCGATTCTTCTTCCACTTCCCGGAGCGCCCCATGATTGATCCCGCCGCCGTTGACCTTGCCCGTTTGCAATTTGCCGTGACCGCGCTTTATCACTTTCTGTTCGTGCCGCTCACGCTGGGTCTGTCGTTCATCCTGACGATCATGGAGACGGTGTATGTGAAAACCGGCAACACCATTTACCGCGACATGACCAAGTTTTGGGGCAAGCTGTTCGGCATCAATTTCGCGCTGGGTGTGACCACCGGCCTGACGCTGGAATTTCAGTTCGGCACCAACTGGTCGTATTACTCGCATTACGTCGGCGACATTTTCGGCGCGCCGCTGGCCATCGAAGGGCTGCTGGCGTTTTTTCTGGAATCCACGTTTGTCGGCCTGTTCTTTTTCGGCTGGGACAGGTTGTCCAAGATGGGGCATCTGACCGTCACGTATCTGGTGGCTATCGGCAGCAATCTGTCGGCGGTGCTGATCCTGATCGCCAACGGCTGGATGCAAAATCCGGTGGGCGCGGCGTTTAATCCGGTCACCATGCGCATGGAATTGAGCAGCTTCAGCGAGCTGGTGTTTAACCCT
Organism: Sideroxydans sp.; assembly: GCA_020053195.1. Taxonomy (GTDB): domain Bacteria; phylum Pseudomonadota; class Gammaproteobacteria; order Burkholderiales; family Gallionellaceae; genus Sideroxyarcus. The sequence goes on along the minus strand of JAGVNQ010000246.1, from coordinate 4,292 downwards.
GCGGCGCAGATCGAGTTCGTGCATACCGTGTCGTCCGGCTATGTGACCTCCGCGATTTTTGTGTTGGGCATTTCTTCGTGGTATCTGCTCAAGGGGCGCGATCTGCCGTTCGCGCGCCGCTCGTTCCGCATCGCCGCTGCATTCGGTTTGGCCTCGGCGTTGTCGGTGGTAGTGCTGGGCGATGAAGCCGGTTTCGCGCTGGACGAACACCAGCAGACCAAGCTGGCGGCGATGGAAGGGATGTGGCAGACCGAAGCCGCACCGGCGGGGTTTGTGCTGTTCGGTATTCCCGATGAGTCCGCGCGCAGCAACCATGCCGAGGTGAAGATTCCCTACATGTTGGGGCTGATCGCCACGCGCAGCACGGACAAAGTGTTGCCCGGCATCGACCAACTGGAAATCACCATCAAGCAGCGCATCGAAAGCGGCGCGCTTGCCGTGAGCGCGCTGGGGCGCATGCGCAAAGACAAAAACGATGCTGAAGCTAACAGTCTGTTCGCGGCGCACCAGGCCGATCTCGGCTACGGTCTGCTGCTGAAAAAATACACCGACGATGTTGCGCAAGCCACGCCGGAAATGGTGGCGCATGCGGTAGCAGATGCGATCCCGCCGGTCGCGCCGTTGTTCTGGAGTTTCCGTTTGATGGTGTTGCTGGGCTTTGCTTTCATCGCATTGTTCACCGTCGCTTTCTGGGCTTCGCTGAAAAATAATTTTGAGCGCAAGACGTGGCTGCTGCGCTGGTCGCTATGGTTCATTCCGCTGCCGTGGCTCGCCACGCAACTGGGCTGGATCGTGGCCGAAGTCGGACGGCAACCGTGGACGGTGTATGGCGTGCTGCCCACACACTTGTCGGTGTCCAGTTTGTCGGCCAACGAAGTGGTGCTGTCGCTGGCGGGCTTCTTCATTTTTTATACCTTGCTGTTGATCGCCGAGCTGTACCTGATGTTCAAATATGCGCGGCTCGGGCCGTCCAGTTTGGGCACGGGCGGGTATCACTTCGAGAAGGAGGCACGTCATGTTTGATTACGAAACGCTCAAGCTGATCTGGTGGCTGCTGGTGGGTGTGCTGTTGCTGGGTTTTGCCGTGATGGACGGGCATGACATGGGCATGGGCGCGCTGCTGCCTTTTGTCGCCAAAACCGACAGCGAACGCCGCGTGTTAATTAACAGCGTGGCTCCGCATTGGGACGGCAACCAGGTGTGGTTCATCACCGCCGGTGGCGCGATCTTTGCCGCGTGGCCGCTGGTGTATGCCACGGCATTTTCCGGTTTGTATTTCGCGTTGATGGCGGTGTTGTGGGCGATGTTCCTGCGTCCGGTCGGTTTCGACTACCGCAGCAAAGTGGCTGATCCGCGCTGGCGCAGCGCGTGGGACTGGGGCATCTTCGTCGGCTCTGCCGTGCCCGCGCTGCTGTTCGGTGTGGCCTTCGGCAACGTGTTGCAGGGCGTGCCGTTTCATTACGAGGATGACATGCGCTCGGTTTACACCGGCACATTCTGGGCGCTGCTCAATCCGTTCGCCTTGCTGGTGGGCGTACTGAGTCTGTCCATGATTATCTTTCACGGCGCGAATTATTTGATCGTGCGCACCGAAGGCGTACTGCAAACCCGCGCCCGCCGCGCCTCGCTGATCTTCGGCGCGCTGATGCTGCTGCTGTTCGCGCTGTGCGGTGTGTTGGTGGCGGGCATGCACGGCTATACCTTGCTCTCCGCGCCCGAAGCAGGCGCAATGCAAAGCCCGCTGGACAAAGTGGTGGCGATGCAGTCCGGCGCATGGCTAGGCAACTTCCACAAACTGCCGCTGCTGTGGATATTCCCCGCGCTCGGTTTCTTCGGCGCATTGGCGGGCATGGCCTTCGCCGCGAAGTTGAAAGGCGTGCTGGCTTTCGTCGCCAGCTCGGTCGCCATGCTCGGCGTGATCTTCACCGCCGGAGTCGCCATGTTCCCCTTTGTGCTACCGTCCAGTGAAATGCCCAACCATAGCCTGACACTGTGGGATTGCGTTTCCAGCGAGCGCACGCTGGAAGTCATGCTGTGGGTCGCGCTGGTCATGACTCCCATCGTCGTCGCCTACACCGGCTGGGCCTACCGCCTCATGCGCGGCAAAATCACCACCGCTCACATCGAAGCCAACGACCATTCGGTCTATTGAGAAAGGAAAACATCATGTGGTATTTCATCTGGATATTTGGAATTTCCGCTGCGGTTTGGCTGGTGGTGATGAACGAGGTGAGGGCAGAGGCGCGGGAAGGAGAAGCCATTCCGCCAACGAATAAATAACGGAGTGATGCTATTTTGAAAAAATACTTCTTCTGATTTTGACTTGCGCCATCACTGCCGGTTTTTTCTCAGGAACGGCAACATCCGCGCCAAAATATCGTCGTGCTGGATGAAATGATGTTTCAGCGCAGCGCCAACATGGGCGAGCACCAAACCGAATAGCGCGAAATTGAGCAGCATATGCACTTGTTGCAGCAGGTCGCCCAACTCTTTGTCTTTGTCGAGCAGATCGGGCAGCGGCAACAGGCCGAACCACACGGTCTGGAATCCTTTGGCGGAGCTCATTAACCAGCCGCTGATCGGGATGATAAATATCAGCACGTACAGCGCGTAATGTGTGGCGTGGGCGGCGAATTTTTCCCAGCCCGGCATATCCTCCGGCAGGGCGGGCGGGCGGTGGGTGACGCGCCACGACAGACGGAAAATCGCCAGCATAAATATCGTGACCCCAATCCATTTGTGGTAGCTGTAAAGTCGCAGTTTGTCCGGCGAGAACGGCAGTTCGTGCATGTAAACCCCCAGCGGAAACGCGGCGAAAATCAACAAAGCGATCAGCCAGTGCAGGGTGAGGGCGGTGCGGGTGTATTGGTTATTCATGGCTATTCCCGATGAAATTGGTCAAGGAATGCTAATGCTGCATGCGAGAATAGGCAAGCGAACTTATTTGGCAAATTTGCATCAGATGTCCAGCTTGAACCCAAAAAATCCATTAGGCTCAAAACCCCCTCTAACTCCCCCTTATCAGGGGGAGAGCAGGCTCGGCTCCTCCCCTGACAAGGGGAGGCTGGGAGGGGTTGGGGTCTAATGAACTATCCGGGTTGAAAAGCGCACAAGCCCCCCATGTAACGAGCCGCGCGGCAGATAAGCCGCGCATCAAGAATTTACAAACGGAGAATCTGTATGAAACGAATCTTTTTATTCATCCTGACCAACATCGCGGTGTTGCTGGTCATCAGTATCACCCTGCGTTTGCTGGGGGTGGACAGGGTGCTGGATCAGAGCGGTGCGATCAATTTTAATGCGCTGATCGTGTTGTCGGCAGTGATTGGTTTTTCCGGCTCAATTGTTTCTTTGCTGATGTCAAAATGGATGGCGAAGCAGTCGGTGGGCGCGCAGGTGATTGAAAATCCGCAAGACCCGACCGAGCGCTGGCTGGTGGACACCGTGCGCCGTCAGGCGGATGCGGCAGGTATCGGCATGCCGGAAGTGGCGATTTATGACGCGCCAGACGTAAACGCCTTCACCACCGGCTGGAATCGCAACAACGCACTGGTCGCGGTGAGCACCGGGCTGTTGCACGGCATGAGTAAGGATGAAATCGAAGCGGTGCTGGCGCACGAAATCAGCCACGTGGCCAACGGCGACATGGTGACGCTGGCGCTGATTCAGGGCGTGGTGAATACCTTCGTGGTGTTTTTCGCCAAACTGTTCGGCATTCTGGTGGATCGCGTGTTGCTGAAAAACGATGGGCGCAACGGCCCGGGCATTGGCGCTTTCGTGGCCGAAATGGTTGCGCAAGTTGTGTTGGGCATTCTGGCCAGCATTGTCGTGATGTGGTTCTCGCGCCAGCGCGAATTCCGTGCCGATGCGGGCGGCGCAAATCTGGCCGGACGGCAGAAAATGATCGCCGCGCTGCAACGTTTGAAAGCCAACCATGAAGAAGCGGCGGCGTTGCCCAAGAATATGTCGGCCATGGCCATTTCCAGCGGCGGCGGCATGTCCAAACTGTTCATGACGCATCCGCCGCTGGAAGAGCGGATTGAAGCTTTGCGCGCGAGTCGGTAAGTGCCACTTGCCCGGAAGCCAGCAAATACGCGCATCTTCGGGCATTGCATGGCGTAGATCGCCTATTGATGCGCCTCTTCAGGCAGTGGCAAAATAAAAACGGCGGGAAATCCCCGCCGTTATGCATTTTAACAACCTTGTTTGTCCGCAGATTACTCAGATTTCAGTAATCGCTTTTTCTCCCCTCTCCCGCTGGCGGGAGAGGGGTTGGGGGAGAGGGTGAGGGA
>JAGVNQ010000138.1 GCA_020053195.1 Sideroxydans sp. | reverse complement strand
TCAGCGCGCCCTCTGCCAAGAGGCGCGCGCCGTGACTTTTCAGCGAGTCGATCACGGCATCCAGTTCGGCGACAAACTCTTCGGCAGTCGCGTAAGGCATGGATGCGGGATCAAGCGGCGGTTGGTGGGTCAGCTGATGCCCCAGCGCTCTGGCCGTGGCCGACAAGCGTGAATAAATGGCGTTTAACACGCGGCGGTATGGTTCGTCTTCGCGCGCGGCTTCTTTGTCCGGTGAAGCGTCGGACAGGCGTTGTAATTCCGGGGTAATTTCGACCAAACGGTCAGTCAGGCTGAGTCGCCTGCCGAGCAAGAAGGTTTGCTCCAGATAATATTCAAACGCCAGCGCCGAATGGCTTTCTACGGCATCGCTCATCACATCGTGCGTCACGAAAGGGTTGCCGTCACGGTCGCCGCCAATCCAACTCCCCACGCGCAACAGCGGCGGCACTTTGATACCCGGATCGACACGCGTTTGCAGTTGCTTTTCCAGGTTCGCATACAGCTTGGGAATTTCGGACAGAAAGGTGTAGCGGTAATACTCCAGTCCGTTTTTGATCTCGTCGCGCACGGTCAATTTGGCCGGGCGCAACATACGCGTCTGCCACAAAATCAGCAAAGAGCGCCGTAGCGCCTGCTCGTTTTCGTCCCTGTCTTCCGGGGTCATATCCATGCGGCAGCGCACGGACAGTAGGTTGTAAATAATGAGCTGGGTATCAAGAATACTTTTGCGTTGCACCTCGGTCGGGTGCGCGGTTAACACCGGCGACACCAGCGCATCGTCGAGAAACGCCTGCAACACGGAGACATCGAGCTGGCGCGCTTGCAGCCTGTCCAGCGCCAGTTGCAACGAACCTTCTTGCGGCGGCAAGTTGGCTTTTCGGTTGGCGCGATGGCGGCGGTTGTGGTGCAAATCTTCCGCGATGTTGGAAAGCTGCGAGAAATAGCTGAACGCGCGCACCACCGCCAACGTCTCCGAGGGCGACAGCGCATCCAGCATCTGCTCCAACGCATAGCCGTCGCGCTCGTCCTGCGTCTTGCGAAAAGACACCGCCGCGCGCCGCACGTTTTCGATCAACTGAAAATATTCCACGCCTTCTTGCTCGCGCAAGGTATCGCCCAGAATGCGGCCCAACAAACGCAAATCCTCGCGCAAGGGCTGGTCTTTGCTGGAAATATCGGCGGGGGCGGAGATCAGGTTCATGAATACCTCAAAATTTCAAATTCCGTCATTCCCGCGAAGGCGGGAATCCAGTTAATAAAAATCCCTTGCGCAGCAAGGACGAAAGTCAACGGCATGTTGAATAAAAGCGCTGGATTCCCGCTTTCGCGGGAATGACGGATAAGCTTACAGATGCCTTGTCCGTGGGCGCAAAAGCGCGGCGCACCTGATAGAATGCGCCGCTCGTTTACCGCAAAATTATTGGTTAGGAAATACTTATGAGTCAGGCTTCTTTTACACCCCCGGCACGTATCGTGATTGCATCGCGCGAGAGCGCGTTGGCCATGTGGCAAGCGCAACATATTCGTGACAGGCTGCGCGCATTATATCCGCAAACTTCCGTCAGCATTTTGGGCATGACCACGCAGGGCGACCAGATTCTGGACGTGACCTTGTCCAAAATCGGCGGCAAAGGCCTGTTCGTGAAAGAGCTGGAAACCGCACTGGAAAATGGCAGCGCCGACATCGCCGTGCATTCGCTGAAAGACGTGCCGATGAACTTGCCCGACGGTTTTGCGCTGGCCTGCATCGGCGAGCGCGAAGATCCGCGCGATGCTTTCGTTTCCAATAACTTCGACAACCTCGCCGCCTTGCCTGCAGGCAGTGTGGTCGGCACTTCCAGCCTGCGCCGCGAAAGCCAGTTGCGCGCGCGCTTTCCGCATTTGAAAATCGAGCCGCTGCGCGGCAATGTGCAAACCCGTTTGCGCAAACTGGACGAAGGCCAATACGCCGCCATCATCCTCGCCGCCGCTGGATTGAAACGCTTGGGCTTGGGCGCGCGTATCCGCAATGTGATTTCCAGCGAAGACAGTTTGCCCGCCGTGGGACAAGGCGCGCTGGGCATAGAGACGCGCGCTGACCGAGCCGATTTACTGGCCGTACTCGCCCCTATCCATCACGCCGACACCGCTGCCTGCGTGCTGGCCGAACGCGCCATGAGCCGCGCGCTGGCAGGCAGTTGCCAAGTGCCGCTGGGTGGTTTCGCCGAAGTGCAAAACGGCAAACTGCGCATGCGCGGTTTTGTTGCCACACCGGACGGCACACGTTTGCTGCGTGCCGAACATATCGGCGAAATAACGCAACCGGAAGCGCTGGGCGATGTGGTCGCGCAGGATTTGCTTGGGCAGGGCGCTGGGGAAATTCTCGCGGCGCTGGTATGACAGAAATCAAGCAAATCATTCACCACAGAGACACAGAGACACAGAGAAAATCAGCTCTGGTTTTGTTTTTCCTCTGTGTCTCTGTGTCTCTGTGGTGAGGTTTTGTTTTATGTCTCAATTTCCTCTCGCCGATCTCAACATCGTCATCACCCGTCCGCGCGATCAGGCGGCGGGATTGATGCAGCGCATCGAGCAGCAAGGCGGCACGCCGCTGTTGTTTCCTTTGTTGGAGATTGCGCCTGTCGCCGACCAAAAATCATTGCGCGAACAACTGTCGCGTATCGGACAATTCGACCTCATCATTTTCATCAGCCCGAACGCGGTGAAGTTCGGCATGGAGGCGATTGATGAAATGCCAGGCAAGTTGCGCGTGGCCGCTGTCGGCCAAAGCAGTGCGCAAGCCTTGCGCGATGCGGGTGTGCGGGAAATTATCGCGCCGACCGAGCGTTTTGACAGCGAAGCCTTGCTGGAGTTGTTACACAACATCTCCGGCTGGCGCGTGGCGATTTTGCGCGGTGACGGCGGGCGTGAGTTGTTGGGCGACACGCTCAAGTCGCGCGGGGCGAAGGTCGAATACATTACCTGCTACCGCCGCGCCAAGGCGCAATTGGATGTTGCCGCGTTGCTGGCGGCGCAGCCCGATGCCTTGACGGTGACCAGCAGCGAAGCGCTGGAACATCTGTGGCAGATGCTTGGAGAACAAGGCAGGGCGTGGCTTGCGGGCACGCCGCTGTTCGTGCCACACGCGCGCATTGTGCAGTTGGCGCAACAACAAGGTTGGCAAAAAGTGACCGTTTGCGCTTCCGGGGATGACGGAATGCTGGCGGCTTTGATAGCATGGGCACAAACCAAACGGGATTAACTCGATTTGCAAAATTGAGCCACGGATGAACACAGATGAAACACGGATAAACCCGCTCCTTCCCCCTTGCAGGGGGAAGGTTGGGATGGGGGTAGAGTAGTTGAACCGTCACGTTTCTACCCCCACCCTAGCCCTCCCCCTGCAAGGGGGAGGGAACGAGACGGCTAATTGAATTTTTTGGATTAACAATATGAGCGAACAAACACCCTCAACTCCCGCTGTGCAGGACAACACGACTGCGCAAGCCGCCACGCCACCGGGCAACCCGCTGGGCAGGCTGATTTCGCGTTTGACGCTGACCCAGCTCACGCTGGCGGTGCTGGTGGTGGTGTTTGTGTGGCAATGGCTGGGCGCGCATTCCGAAATTAACCAGTTGCAGCAGGAAGTGGCGCGGCGCATGGCCGAGGTGGAAGGTGGCAACAAGGCCAACCAGACGCTGGTGACGCAGAATCAGGAACTGGTGCGCGAACTGGGTGGCAAGCTGAGTCTGCTGGAAAGCAAGTTCGGTGAGACGCAGGCGCAGCGCGCCGCGCTGGAAACCTTGTATCAGGAAATGTCGAGCAGCCGCGACCAGACCGCGCTGGCCGAAGTGGAGCAGATGTTGCTGATCGCCGGTCAGCAGTTGCAACTTTCCGCCAACGTGAAAGCGGCGCTGATCGCCATGCAACATGCGCAGGGACGTTTGCAGCGCATGGACAGACCGGCGTTTAACGAACTGGCGCAACGCATCAACCGCGACATCGAGCGTCTGCGCGCGTTGCCCGGCGTGGATGTGCCGGGCATCAGTTTGCAATTGGACAAATTGATCGCCGCCGCCGACACGTTGCCGCTGGAGCAAGATGCCCATCCGCAGATCGAAACAGCGGTCGCCGCAGCAGAACCGGAAAGCAGCAGCACGTGGAAACGATTCTGGCAAGAGGTGTGGCAGGAAATTCGCAGCTTGGTGCGCATCGAAAACACGCAGGCGGAAGCGGTGCCGCTGCTGTCTCCGACGCAGACATTTTTCCTGCGCGAAAATCTGAAATTGCGGCTGCTCTCCGCGCGCCTCGCGCTGTTGTCGCACGATGAAGCCAGCTTCCGGCGCGAACTGATTACTGCGCAGGGCTGGGTCAAACGTTACTTCGACGCGCGCGCCAACGACACCGCGCAAACGCAGAAAGCCTTGCAGGCTTTGATCTCCGCCAACATCGCCATCGAAGTGCCGGACATCAGCGGCAGCCTGGAAGCGGTGAAGAATTATCGTCTGGCACGCGAGCGGAGCGCGCGATGAAATTTTTGATCTGGCTGTTGGTGTTGTTCGCCGCTGCGGTGGCAGTGGCGTTGGCCGCGCAAAACGCTGGCTACGTGGTGATCGTGTATCCGCCGCATCGCATGACCCTGTCGTTCAACTTTTTTTTGGCGGGGCTGATCGCGGTTTTTGTCGCGGGTTATTGGCTGGTGCGTCTGATTTCGGTGGCGCTGAATCTGCCGCAGTTCGTGTCCGAATTCCGCGCGCAACGCGCGCAGGGCAAAGGCCGCGCGGCCATGCTGGAGGCGCTGTCCGCGTATTTTGAAGGGCGATATGCTGCGGCGGAAAAATCCGCCGTGCGCGCGATGGACATGGGCGAACACTCCGGCCTCAATTCCATCATCGCCGCGCGTGCCGCCAACGAGCTGCGCGAATTCGAGCGGCGCGATGCTTATCTTTCCGAGGCGCAAGGCAAAACCGTGGGCGAAGAAACCATGCGCCTGCTGGCCAAAGCCGAATTCAACCTCGAACAAAAACAGCCGCAAACCGCGCTCAACACGCTTAAACAATTGAGCGAATACGGCGTGAACCGGCACACCGGCGCATTGAGTTTGGAACTCAAAGCGCAACAGCAGGCGAAGAACTGGGACGCGGTGCTGGAGCTGATAGGCCAACTGGAAAAACGCAATGCCATCAACGCCACTATGGCCGGGCAATTGCGCCAGCAGGCGTGGTTGGAAAAGCTGCGCAAAAACGCGGGCGACCTCGACCAGTTGCGCGCCGTGTGGAAAATCATGCCCGCCGAATTCAAACGCCGCAACCGCGTCGCCGCCGAAGCCGCGCGCACGTTTAAACAACTGGGCGAATGCGCCCTGGCGCGCCAACTGGTGACGGAAAGTTTGAATGCCGATTGGGATAGCGAACTGGTCGCGTTATACGGCGACTGTCTGGACGGCAGCGTGGTGGCGCAGATCGACCAGGCCGAACGCTGGCTGAAGCTCCATCACGACGATGCCGGATTATTGCTGGCGCTGGGCAAGCTGTGTCTGCATCAAGAGTTGTGGGGCAAAGCGAAAAATTATCTGGATGCCAGCATCAGCCTGCACGACAGCCGCGAAGCGCGCACCACACTGGCGACCTTGGCCGAGAAACTGCACAAGCCGGACGAAGCATTTAAGCAGATGCAGTTGGCGAACAAGCTGGTCATCT
>JAGVNQ010000084.1 GCA_020053195.1 Sideroxydans sp. | reverse complement strand
TTTCTGTTGGAGCGAGCTTGCTCGCGAAAATTCGCGAGCAAGCTCGCTCCTACCAAATGCCTTGATTCATAATCCGGGTTGAATCAAACGTCCACCGCACAAGCCGCCCCAACCCCTCCGGTATAATCCCACGCATCATGCCAGAACACACCCAATCTCTCGAACTCCTCGCCCCCGCCAAGACCGCCGCCATCGGACGCTGCGCCATTCAACACGGCGCGGACGCGGTGTATATCGGCGGCCCTTCGTTCGGCGCGCGCGACAAGGCGGGCAACGCCATGTCCGACATCGCCGACTTGATAAATTTCGCCCACCGCTTCCGCGCGAAGATTTACGTGACGCTCAACACCATGTTGTTTGATGCCGAGCTGGACGCGGCACGCAAGCAGGCGTGGGATTGTTACGACGCGGGTGTGGATGCGTTGATCGTGCAAGACATGGGGCTGCTCGAACTCGATCTGCCGCCGCTTGATTTGCACGCTTCGACACAGTGCGACATCCGCACGCCGGAGAAGGCGCGCTTTCTGGCCGATGTCGGCTTTTCGCAACTGGTGTTGGCGCGCGAACTCACCGTCGCCGAGATCGCCAAGGTGCGCGCCGCCGTGCCCGCCGATACCGTCATCGAACACTTCATCCACGGCGCGCTGTGCGTGGCGTATTCCGGCCAGTGTTACATCAGCCATGCGCACACCGGACGCTCAGCCAATCGCGGCGATTGTTCGCAAGCCTGCCGCCTGCCTTACACGCTGCAGGACGCGCAAGGCCGCGTGGTGGCTTACGAAAAACATTTGCTGTCGGTGAAAGACAATAACCAAAGCGCCAATTTGCGCACATTGATCGACGCGGGCGTGCGCAGCTTCAAAATCGAAGGGCGCTACAAGGATGTCGCGTATGTGAAGAACATCACCGGACATTACCGTTTGTTGCTGGACGAAATTTTGCACGAACGCCCCGAGTTGCACGCCACTTCCAGCGGCAAAACCAAATTACTTTTTAAGCCCGACCCCGACAAAACTTTCCATCGCGGTGCGACAGATTATTTTTCGCAAGGCCGCAAGATGGACATCGGTGCGTTCGACACGCCCACTTTCGTCGGACTGGAATTGGGCACGGTAACGCAGGTCGGCGACAAGTGGTTCGAGATGGAATCAAATGAAGAGTTGGCGAACAGCGACGGTTTGAATTATTTGCACAAACGCGAAGTGGTCGGCCTGCAAGCCAACGTGGTCGAGCGGCGCGGAAAAGTGTGGCGCGTATTTCCCAACGAACCCATGCACACGCTGCCGGGTTTACGCGCGGGGCTTGCCATCAGCCGCAACCGCGATCATGCGTGGGAGCAGGCGCTCGCCAAAAAATCTGCGGGGCGACGCATCGCGGTGAATGCCTCCTTCGCCGAAACACCTGAAGGATTCTCGCTCACGCTGCAAGATGAAGACGGCATCGTGGCCACAGCCAGCGCCGATTTTGAGAAACAGCCCGCAAAAAATTCGGCTGAAGCGGAAAGTAATGTACGCGAGCAACTGGCGCGGTTTGGCAGCACCGATTTTGAGTTGCGCCCCGCCACTTCATCCCCTCTCCCTTGCAGGGAGAGGGCTAGGGAGAGGGTAGAAACTCACGCCCCTCTCCGCACTTCCACCCTCTCCCCAACCCTCCCCCTGCAAGGGGGAGGGAGTGAGACTGCCGCAATCACCATCATCTGGTCGCAACCTTGGTTCGTGCCCAGCTCGTTGCTCAACAAACTGCGCCGCGAAGTCGTTGAAAAACTCGAAGCCTTGCGCCTCGCCAGCTACACCCGTCTGCCGCGCAAAGCCGCCGTTGAACCGCCCGCAACATATCCCGAAGAATCGCTGTCCTATCTCGCCAACGTCAACAACAGCGCCGCGCAAACTTTCTACGCCAAGCACGGCGTAAAACTGATTGAGGCAGCCTACGAGCAGCACCAGCAAGCAGGCGAAGTCTCGCTGATGATTACCCGCCACTGCATCCGCTATTCCTTAAGCCTGTGCCCCAAACAAGCCAAAGGCGTGATCGGCGTGCAGGGTCAGGTGCGCGCCGAGCCGATGACTTTAGTAAACGGCAGCGAAAAACTGCGGCTGGAATTCGACTGCAAGAAATGCGAGATGCACGTGATGGGCAAAATCAAAAAACAGGTTTTGAAGATGCCGCAGGCGGAAAAGCTGACGTTTCATCCGCGCAACTAGTCATGTTCCAACCCAATGATGTCAAAACATAACAAGAATTTCTCACGCGGAGACGCGGAGGTCGCGGAGGTCGCGGAGAAACATACTTCCCCCCGCTTTGTTTTCTCCGCGTCCCCGCGCCTCCGCGTGCCAGTTTTTTTGGTTTCTGCCCGTCCGAACTGGAACTATCCATCCTTCGCATTTATCCTTGCATATTGAAAGGTAGTCTTTTAATATGCAGCCATGTTAACCAGAAGACTTCTGCCCAATATCGAATATTCGCTGGCTGATTTTCCGGCGGTTGCGCTGCTGGGGCCGCGCCAGGCGGGCAAGACCACGCTGGCGAAAATCGTCGCGGCGCAACGCGGCGGCGGCCTGTATCTGGATCTTGAGCGCCCCTCCGATCTGTCCAAGCTCGCCGACCCGGAACTGTTTTTGTCGCGCCATGCCGGGCAGCTTATCGTGATGGATGAAGTGCAGCGCAAGCCGGAGTTGTTCGCTGTGTTGCGTTCGCTGATCGACGAAAACCGCGCCCCCGGACGCTTTCTGCTGCTGGGGTCGGCCTCGCCGCAGTTGCTGCATCAGGCTTCCGAATCGCTGGCCGGACGCATCGCGTTCCACGAGCTCGCGCCTTTTGATGTGAGCGAAATTCAACCCAGCCATAGCGAACTGCAAAATTTCTGGCTGCGCGGCGGCTATCCGCTCAGCTGGCTGGCGAAATCGGATGCGGCATCGTTCGCGTGGCGCGAATCGTTCATCACCACCCATCTGGAACGCGACATCCCCTCGTTCGGCATCCGCATTCCCGGCGCGACCATGCACCGCTTCTGGCAGATGCTCGCGCATTTGCACGGCCAATTGTGGAACGCTTCACGCCTGGCCTCCGGCTTCGGCGTTTCCGCCCCCACCGTACAGCATTACCTGAACATACTCGAAGCGACCTATATGCTGCGCAGGCTACCGCCGTTACAAGCCAACCTGGGCAAACGTTTGGTGAAATCGCCCAAAGTCTATTTGCGCGACAGCGGCCTGTTACACGCACTGTTGGGCATCGTCAGTCTCAACGATCTGGCCGGACATCCCGTGGTGGGCGCATCGTGGGAAGGCTGGGTGCTGGAACAAATCGCGCAACTGATCGCGCCGCAATGGCAGCTCTCGTTCTACCGCACCGCCAGCGGCGCGGAGATTGACATCATCGCCGAACGCGGCCAGCGCAAAATCGGCTTCGAGATCAAATTTTCCAGCGCCCCCGCGTTAAACAAAGGCTTCTGGCTTGCCATGGATGACCTTAAACTAGAACAGGCTTTCATCGTCGCCCCCGTGACAAGCGGCTATCCGCTCTCCACCAATGTGGAAGTCGTTCCGGCGGCGCAGTTGGCGGAAGTGCTGCGCAAACTGGATTAAACCCGGCTGGCTCGTTACAATGAAATAACCCTGTCGCGATTGTTGTCGGCACAGGCAACTCACATAAAAAGGAAATGGCTCATGGGAAACAAGGGAATTGTTGATATCGCTTTGCCAGGCGGCATGGAACTCATCGAAGACGGCAAACAAGCGCAGCATGTTTTGTGCGACATGCTCAAGAATGTCAAAGGCTTGGAGGTTTTCGACCAGGCCGAACTCGAATTTCTCGCCAGTCACATGCGGGCATACCGGGTAAAGTCGGGAGCAACACTATTCCGCGAAGGCGACCGCAACAGCCACCTCAGCGTGCTGATCGAAGGCCGCGTCGGCGTTTACAAAGAAGACAGCAACGATGAAGTGAAATTTTTCGCCACCATCTCGCCGGGCAGAATATTCGGCGAAATCTCGGTAATCGACAACCTGCCCTACTCCGCCAGCATCATCGCCGAATCCGATGCCACCATCATCACCATGAGCCGCGACAGTTTTCGCCGATGCGTCGAAACCAGACCGTCCATCGGCGTGCGCCTGCTAACCCTCATCGCCGCCCTGCTGTGCGCGCGGCTGAGATCGGTCAGCGACCAACTGGTGGATTTCATCGACGTTTGACGAGTGCGTTTGAGTTTAATACGCGCAAGTGTTCGATTTGATCGCGTCGATCAATTCAAATTCCGTACGCGTACCATTTACCTCGACGAGGGTAAACCGATTGCGGTTGACGGGAATGATTTGATTGATGTCGGGTGGCCACACCACCCCTTCGTCATATAGCCATACCATTTCGTCCCCGACGACACCCCATGAGCCGGAATAGCTTTCCGCTCCGCTACGGCTACCCACCACTAGGCGAGGCGGTACAAAATCGCTGCTATCGGAGTAGGTTTCCGTTCCGCTGCGGTTACCCGCCGCCGGCTCGGCAACAAATTGGCTATCGTCGGTCAGCGTCACTTTGTATGCGGTGCCCGGTCGCGTCGATTTCCATGTCCCGACATAGCGGCAAGGCACGGCCGGAAGCGCCATGATTTTCTCCTTGGTTGAAGAAAAAAATAGGCTTTCGACCATGCCATTTTTTTGATCCAGACAGGCCACCCATTGCCGATTTTTGTCTAAAGCGGTTTGTCGGACACTGCTGTCTTCCGCCCCCTGATTGCACTCAAGCAAATACTCATGCATTTTGTTAAGCGCGTAGCCACCTAACATCGCCCACACGGATAACAACACAAAACAAATCCCGGCCAATTGAAACAATCTGCTAATCCAGTTTAGCCAACGGGTCAACTGACCAGTTTCCTCATATCGGCGTAGTGCAAAATACAGCCCCGCAGGAATGGTCACTGCCAGCACAATCCCCGTCACCATCAGCTCCTCTGGATATTGGCTGCGCCACAGACCGATTTGTTCTTGCATCATCGGATACGGCAGATGCCAGAGCAGTATCCCGACAACCAGCACGAGCACAAACAGCAGGATTTCCCTGTCGTACTGCATCAGTTGAGCGAAGACTTCGGTATTAGCGTCGCGCCCTTTCCTGAAAAAAGACGGGAGGGAGATCACAAGCACAAAGCCCAGCACGGCAAAAACCATCATCATTAATTTAAGATCGTCGCCTACCGCTTCGGCATATAACTTCCACCAAGCTGGCTCGGGCAAGACCGCCGCTTCAGAATCGAGCTTGCCGGGACCGGACGACGTGTTGCTTACGCCCGAAGCTGGCTCGTCAAACCTTAATTTTGGGAGTTTGCGGAGTTGCCACTCTTCATCCAAGGCTGGCAAACGATACCAATTTTGTGTATCCAAAACGGATATTGAATCATCCATCGCCACGCCCAGTTTGAAGCTGGGTCTGTACAAAACGGGGAGGAGGCTAATTTCTTCACATTCGTTGGTATCGGTATTCCATAACAAAACCACCGATTTTTCCAACTCATCTCCGGTCTCTGCGGCTTCGGCATTTTCATTACTCGCGTCAGTATCGAAAAAGGTTTCAACCAACAGAACTTGATTGTTTTTCAAAGGCAGCAAGCTCCAGCGCGCGCTGCCGAGAAGTTCTTGTTCGGCAAATTTGACCGTGTTGGTACGACTATCCCAAATCTCGGTACTGCTTTCTTCCGCATCGACAATTAGCACTCGCCCATCGTCCAGCACGGCGATGTCGGTATCGGCTTTAGGCCGCAGGTTTATCGCCGGGATTTCGAACGTGCCGTCTTTGATATTCCAAATTCGCACCTGATATTCGGGGGCGGCATCCCCCTCGCGAGTGGCGAAGAACAGCACGCGTCCATCTCGCAATTGCCCCAGATAGACTTTCTGGTTCGCATCGAAGCGCAGCGCGTCCCCCAGCATCTGCCACTCGCCGCTTGCCGGACTCCAGACCTCGCTATCCCTGCCGATTTTATGACTGTTGATTACGCTCGCAACCGCCATCCCGCCAGCAGCCAGCACCCGCCCATCCGCCAGCACAATGAAGTGGTGATCCAATGGCGGCACGTAACCAAAATGGGGGAAGTTGGTTTCCGTTGGCGAATCGTCCACGACTGCCGCTTCGGGAAATCCGTCCGCATGCGCATTGCCCGCACCAAGCAAAATACACAAAAAAAGAAGTCTGGCGATACGATGGCTCAGCCTTGAACAATTTTGCATTTTGCTCCTCGTTAGGTGGGGCAGAAATTGAGGTGTAGCCAATAATGGTGGAAGGGAATACCGCCGCTCACCCCTGCGGCGCGGTCTTGACCCACGACAGATACAGCTCCCACTTGGGGTCGGCTTTGGCTTCGGATTCGATGCGGTAGTCGGGGAATTTTTGTTTGAGTGCGGGCGCGACTTTGTCGAGCTCGGCATCGCCGCCGAAGTAGAAGAAATATTCGCGCAGCCCCGCCGATACCACGCGGCGCGTGTAAACCGCCCAGCCGTGGCCGTATTGCGAAACCAGTTCCAGCAAGTTGTTCTCGATGGTGTTCAGCATTTCGGCCTCTTCGGGATGCCAGTAAGAACCTTCGGGTTTTTTCTGGCACCACACGCCTATCCAGGCGAGGTTGGGCAATTCTTCGCCGGGCAGTTCGCCCACAAAGCTGTCGTCGAGTAATACTTGCGATTGGTTGCCGAGAATTTCCGTGTCGTAAAGTTGCCAAGTCATTTGCGGGAGCCCGTGTTTAAGTTAAAGAAACGCGATTATCTCCCGCGAAGTTCCTTTTGCAAACCGCAACCTCATGGAAAAGCCCGCCAATAGGCGCTCTACAGGCATACCCCGGCGCGGATGGCCGAAACACTTCGCGGCAGAGGCACGATATTCGTTTTAGCCACCGACTGGCCGCTCGCTTGGCAAAAGGCTGGGGTATGATGGCGACCGTCGGTGTCAGCTTTGTTCTCGAATCTATTGCCGGCCTCGTTTCTGTTTTCCGCTGCGACTCACAAAGGAGGTTTCCATGAAAAAGGTATTTTTATTCGTGTTCGCATCTCTCGTTTGGACTTCCGCCTCTGCCGGGGAATACAACCCGAAGATGGCGGCCTGCCACCGGGATTTTGATAAACATTGTTTCAATGTCGAGGAAGGCGGCGGTCGCCAGATGAAATGTCTGCACGATAACCGCGACAAGATTTCTCCCGCCTGCTCCAAGCTCATCAAGAAAAAATATGCGCGCTATGTGAAGATGCACAAGAACAAGCCCGCCCAATAATCTGCCGTATCCCATGCGCCGTCATTGCCTCAATGGCGGCGCATATCCCCAATTTTTCTCCCGCAGTTCGAGTCTTCGTTTTTTGCTTTGGGCGAGATACCGTCGTTTTCCGCATGCGCCACGGCAATATCCTGCAAATGCCAAGGTTTATCCGGCAGTGGAAACACATTCATTTCGTAAATTATTTGATATTGTTGCCGCGCAGATGATGTGGCACGATGCTCGCCGATAATGCTCGCGGCGGCTGAGGCCGGCATGCCTGACGAGCGGTCAACCCGAAAAACAGCAAGCCGCGAGTGAAGAAAGCCAGCATTTCCTGCCTTCGCAGAGCTGCTTGCATTTTCGGGATCAAAATAAAAAAGTAATTATCAGGAGAGTGGCAATGGGCGGTGTTCTGGACAATTTCAAACATCTCACGCTGGGGCGTTTGCTGATCATGATTTCTATCGTGGCGGTGACGCTGGCTTTCCTGCTCATTTTCTTTTTGTCCGAGATCGTGCGCGACCACGCGGTGCATGATCTGGCGCGCGACGATGCGCGGCAAACTTCCAAGCTGGTGTTTCAGAGCCTGTATTCCGCCATGCGCAAAGGCTGGAACAAAAATGAAATCAACGACTCCATCCAACGCCTGAACACGTCGTTCCCGGATTTGAAAATCCGCGTGTTTCGCGGCGAAGTCGTCGCCGCGCAGTTCGGCGCGATGCAGGGCGAGCAGGAACAAATCCGGCACGATGCCACGCTGGTGCAAGCCTTGCAAAGCGGGGAAGAAACCATGGCTTTCCCGACCAAGGACTCCATCCGCTACCTGTTCCCGGTGGTGGCCACCGAGGAATGTCTGGTCTGCCACACCGGCTCGCACGTGGGCGCGGTGCACGGCGTGATCGACATCACCTACCCCATCACTTCGCTGAAAGTTTCGTTCGACGAAGTTATCAATTCCATTGTCGCCTACACCCTGATTACCATCGTGCTGGTGTTTGCCATCCTGTACCTCAAGTTGCGCTATCTGGTCGCGCTGCCCATCGCCAATCTGGTGGGCGTGATGCGCAGCATGACGCTGGACATGGATTTGAACCGGCGCGTCAAAACCAACAACCGGCTGATCGAATTCAAACATCTGGCGGAATATTTCAACCACCTGTTGCAAACGGTGCAGGATTACAACGCCAAGCTGGAAGAAATGTCCGTGCGCGATCCGCTGACCGGCATGTACAACCGGCGCAAATTCAACGAATTCCTGCGCTACGAAATCATCCGCGCGGAACGCCACGAGCACGGCTTCTCGCTCATCATGATCGACCTGGATAACTTCAAGTACATCAACGACACCTACGGCCACCCCATCGGCGACATGGTACTCAAGGAATTGACCGCGATGCTGGTCGCGGGGCTGCGCAAAGGCGACGTGCTGGCGCGTATGGGCGGCGACGAGTTCGCCATCATCCTGCCGGAAACGCCGGTCGCCAACGGCATTTTGGTGGCGAACAAACTGCACCAGACGCTGGTCGGGCGCGAGTTCGAGTTGCCCATCGGCAAGATCCGCACCACCGCCAGTTTCAGCATGGTGAGTTATCCCGAGGACGGCAAAACCGATGACGAGCTGTATGCCGCGATGGACGTGGTGTTGTACAAAGCCAAAATGCACGGCAAGAACCAGGTCATGGTGGCGGATGCGGCGGAAGATCGCAGCATGATGGTCATTTTCAAGCAGGGAGATTTCCTGCGCAGCGCGCTGCGCGAAGACAGGATAGAAGCCTTCCTGCAACCCATCGTCGATCTGAAAAACGGCAAAGTGATGGCCTTCGAAGTGCTGGTGCGCATCCGCGACAACGGCAAGATCGTGCAAGCGTGCGACTTCATCGAAGTGGCCGAAGAACTGGGCATGGCGCAGGAACTCGACCGCGAACTGTTCCGCAAGGGGCTGGCGCATTACGCGCATATCGCCAAAAAACATCCGCGTGCAAAACTGTTTTTCAACCTGTTCCCGCGCACCTTCAGCAATATCGAATGGGTGCGCGGCATTCCCGCCATGGTGCGCGCGGCAGGCGTGCCCTGCGAAAATATCGTGCTGGAAATCACCGAGCGCGAAGCCCTGCCCAACCTGATGCAGGTGCGCGCGATGATAGAAGAGCTGCGCTCCAGCAAAATCTCGGTGGCGCTGGACGATTTTGGCAGCGGCTTCTCGTCGTTCCTGTACCTGAAATATCTGGAGATCGACTACGTCAAAATCGAGGGCAGCTTCATCCGCCAGATCGTCGCCGACCAGCGCGACCGCATCATGGTCGAACACATCAACAGCATGGCGCACCAGTTCGGCCTGAAAACCGTGGCCGAATTCGTCGAAGACGAAATGACCGCCGAGATACTCGCCGAAATCGGCGTGGATTACGCGCAAGGCTATTATTACGGCAAGCCCGAGCTGCCGCAGTGACGCGGGTTTTTGCCGAATTCATGAGCGGCTTTGCCCGGGCCGGGCTATCTGCAATAATCCGCGCCCCGGAGTTGAGCGCCGCCCCGTAACACATTGCGAGTAAAGTTGCCGATGCAGGATGAAACGCAAGACCGATGGTTGAATATCGAGCGCTACGCGCCGTGGCTGGTTCTATTCCTTTCGCTGACCTTCACTTACCTGCTGTGGCAAAGCGCGCACCGCGCCTCGGCCCAGGAACAAAAAATCGAATTCGATTCGCGCGTGCGCGACATCAATGATCGCATCACGCGCCGCATCACCTATTACGAGCAAGTGTTGTACGGGGTGCGCGCGTTTTACCTGCACCAGCATGAAATCGAACCGCAAGAATTCAGCGGCTATTTGACCTCGCTGGAAATCGAAAAAAACTTTCCGGGGGTGCAAGGGGTCAGTTATGCGCCACTGATACCAGAAGCAAAAATCCCGGCGCATCTCAAAGCGATGCGTTTGTCCGGCCTGCCCTTCTACCGCATCGTGCCGGAAGGCCGACGCGCGCTGTATGCGCCGGTCACCCTGATCTTCCCGCCCAGCAGCCGCAACCGGCGGGTGTTGGGTTTCGACAACCTGAGCAACCCCAAACGCAAAGCCACCATCGAACGCGCGCGCGACGAAAACCGCGCGCTCATTTCCGAAAAACTGGTGTTGATGCAGGAAGACGAAAGCGCGCCCCAAGCCGGTTTTCTGATGTTCCTTCCGCTGTTCCATAAAGAAATGCCGCACGATTCCCCGCAAGCGCGGCAGAAAAATATCGTCGGCTGGTTCGCCGCGTCCTTCCGCATGGACGACCTGATGTCGGGCGTGCTGGGCGAACGCGCCAACGGCATCCGTATCGGCATTTTCGACGGGGACGAGATCGGCAAGCCCAGCCGCATGTTCGGTTCGCTGCTCGAAGATAACGCGCAACATCCGCCACTCTTCGCAAGCGTTTCGCAGCTGGAAGTTGCCGGGCGCAAATGGACAACACAATTTTCCACCCTGCCCGAATTTGAAGCGGGGCGCGACGACTCGCGCGCGCGCGATGTGGCGGTTGCCGGCGTGCTGTTGAGCGTGCTGCTGACGCTGACGGCCTGGCTGGTGGTACGTGGCCGCCAGCGCGCGATACAAATGAATCTGGCGATCGGGCGCGAGTTGGAAATGCGCAAAGAAGCGGAGCTAAAAACCCGCGACTTGAACCTGTTCAACGAAGCCATTCTGGACAAATCGCCATCCGGCATCGCCGTGTTCGAGACCGGCGGCGCGTGCGTCATGGCCAACCACGCCTTCGTCAAAACCCTGGGCGGCACGCGCGGGCAAGTGCTGCAACAAGACTTCCGCCACGACGCGGCGTGGCAGCGCAACGGCATGTTGCATTTCGCCGATCTGGCGCTCGACAGCGGGCTGACCCTGCGCCGCGACATTGAGGGAAAAACTTCATTCGACCAAAAAATGAGCGTGGAATGTATTTTTGCGCCCATCCAGATTTCCGAGCGCCCGCACTTGCTGCTGATCATGAACGACATTTCGGGGCGCATCGCCGACCGTCGCGCGCTCACCGAATCCATGCAGAAGCTGGAAGAAAAAGAGCTGGCCAAAACGCGTTTTCTGGCGGCGGCGGGGCACGATTTGCGCCAGCCGATGGCGGCGGCCAACCTGTTTATCGACGCGCTCAAATTGAGCGGGCCGACCCCGCGCCAAAGCGAAATTATCGGGCGGCTCGATGTGTCGATGAGCACCTTCAACGGCTTGCTCGATGCTTTGCTCGACGTTTCAAAACTGGATGCGGGCATGATTAAGCCGGAATACACGGCGATCAATGTGGCCGAGTTGCTCAACGGGCTGGAACAGAATTTCGCCCCCATCGCCACCGAAAAACAACTGGCCTTCCGCCTGTATTTCCCGATGAAAAAAATGCTGGTGGTGCGCAGCGACATCGGCCTGATCAAATCGGTGCTGATGAATCTCGTTTCCAACGCCCTCAAATTTACGTCCAAAGGCGGCATTCTGGTCAGCGCCAGAGCGCACAAAGACCGTGTGTTGTTCCAGGTGTGGGACAGCGGCATGGGCATTCCGCGCGAACATATCGAACGCATTTTCGACGAGTTTTATCAGGTCGATAACCCGCAGCGCGACCGCAGCAGCGGCCTCGGTCTGGGGCTGTCCATCGTCAAACGCGCGCTGACGCTGGTCGGCGCAAAAATTTCCTGTCGCTCACAAGCCGGTCGCGGCTCGGTATTCGAATTCAGCCTGCCGCTGCATCACGCGGCACCGGCCACGCCCGCGCCCGCGCGCGACGAGGAAACACGTTCCGAGTCGGCCGCCGAACCGTTGCTGGGCAAACGTTTTGTGGTGGTGGAAGACGACGCGCTGGTGGCGCAGGCTATGATCCTGTGGCTGGAAGGCATGGGGGGTGAAGTGAAATGTTTCCACAGCGCGGAAGAAGCGCTGCGCCACACCAACATCGAATACGCCGATTTCTTCATCGCCGATTACATGCTGGGCGGCAAACTCAGCGGCATCCAGTTCCTGCAAAAACTCCGCGAAAAAACCGGCACCCCCGTCAAAGCGGTGCTGGTGACCGGCGACACCTCGCCCGGATTTGTTCGTCAGACAGAAAAATGCGACTGGCCGATATTGCACAAACCGATCAACACCTCGAAATTGCTCGCGCATCTGCGCGGGTAGTTTGAAGCGTGAAGGAGATTGTTGGTGCGGATTTGCCTCGGAGTGGTTCAAATTGAACAAGACTGAAATTTGCTGCACCTACGAAACGTATATACAATTCGCCTATGCGATTTTCCTGGACAGAATCGAAGCGCGCCCGAAATTTGAAAGAACACGGGCTAGATTTCATCGACGCGCCGCGCGTATTTGAAGGTTTTACTTTCACCTTCGAGGACGACCGGTTCAGTTATGGAGAACAACGCTTCGTTACGCTTGGATTGCTCGCTGGTGTAACCGTATCAATTGTCCACACGGAGAACGAACATGAAATCCGCATCATCTCATTCCGAAAAGCCACAAAACGTGAAACGCAAATCTTCTTCGACGAAGTCAAAAACTGACTGGGCGCGCTTGGAGTCAAGCCTTTCCGATGTCGAACCGACCGCCGAACATCCCGAGGCAAGTGTCAAACATATTGTTCGCGGGATTGTGCGGCGCGGGTTGGAACCTCTCCCGACGAAGTCTTCAATTTCGCTTCGGGTGGATCAAGATGTGCTTGAGTGGTTCAAAGCGCAGGGGCCGGGCTACCAAACCAAAATCAATACCGTATTGCGAGCGTTCAGGGATGCCTCGGTTTAACGAAAGAGGACGGTCCGTTGGTTTTGCTATGTTAAATAAATATACCGCAACCTCTTTTCCCCTGATTGCAGGAAAGCCAATAGATTCGGGCATCTGCAAAGAGTGGGGGTTGTAGATTGCCTATTGGCGGGGGTTGCGGGGCAGGAGGGAGTTAAATTTTTTTCGGCATTCACCTGAGGCTACAGGTATAGACTTGCCCTCATTCCTTCAGGAATACAACAGGAATGCCGCTAATACAGGTCGAGAGAGTAACAAGGTTGGGCGGTGAGGCAGATAAACGCTATTCGTTAGGATTTCTTAAGGAAACATCATGCCAAGCAGAAAATTCATACTATCAATAATTTTGACAATCGCAACTCTACCAGCCTTTGCAGAGACAATACATGATTGGCAAAGCATCATTAACAAAGACAAATGTAAATCCAACGGGGCTGGTTTTTTCCTTTGGGATTCAAAAAAATGCCTATTTGATGATGGCATCCTAATTCTTGATGGCAAAAAATTCCAACTAGAAAAAGAAAGTCATGTTGATATTAAAATTCAACGCGAAGGTAAGAACTCTGTTGGCGATAAATACCTTAGTACGTACTCTGCAGATGGGTTCATATTAAAACTAACCCTAACTTATCTGCCTGGTTGCTACGATGACGAGGTATGCACATTCTCAGAATATCTTGCTGAGTTCGAAGTTATCTATACTGATAAAACCAAGAAGCCACTAAAGTACCAAGGTGTTGGTTTTGAGGGGTCTTAATAAAAGAAATCTAAAGTAGGAAATAGGATTCGTCTTGATATCCCCAACAAAACGCCCAAAAATTGGAGCATTTTGTTTTGAATTTTTCACACCCTATCGCCCGAAGATGCCCGTCAATAGGCGATCTGCATGCAGTGCATGATGTAGAACGCCTATTGGCGGGCGTTTCCGTGAGGTATGGTTTTATTGCAGTGCTGATTGGTCGTACGCGGAGATAGATACAACCGCTTATATTTCGGGGGAAACCTCAAAACCATTCTTTCAACTACATCAGCGGCAACACCACCCGCGCTTCCAGCCCGCCTGCCGGGTGGTTGCGCAGTGTCAATTCCCCGCCGTGGCGCAACACGATGTTGCGCGCGATGGACAGCCCCAATCCTGTGCCGCCCGTCTCGCGCGAACGCGAATGTTCGATGCGAAAGAACGGGGTGAACACTTTTTCCAGCAGTTCGGGCGCGATGCCAGAACCAAAATCGCGGATGACGATGTGGCACTGGTTGCCCTCGCGGCGCAACGACACTTCTGCGCGCTGGCCGTATTTCACGGCGTTGTCCAGCAGGTTGGACAAGGAGCGGCGCAAGGCCAGCGGATAAACTTTTAACTGCACCGGCGTATGTTCGTTGTATTCCACTTGCTGCCCGGCTTCCGCCGCGTCGCTGCACAAACTGTCCAGCAGCGAATCGAGATCGAGCAGTTGTTTTTCTTCGCTGCTGTCCAGACTGCGCGCCAGTTCCAAACCTTCCTGCAACATCTGCTGCATGGCTTGCATGTCGCCCACCAGTTTGTTGCGCAGCGTTTCATCCGGTAATTTTTCCAGCCGCAAACGCATGCGCGTCAACGGCGTTTGCAAATCGTGGGTGATCGCGGCCAGCATGCCGGTGCGTTCGCGCACATCATCAAAAATGCGTTGCTGCATGCGGTTGAACGCGCGCGTGGCGACACGCACTTCGTTCGTGCCCTGCTCCGGCAACACTTCGCCCGCGCGCGAAATATCCAGCCGGTCGGCCGCATCGGCCAGTTGGCGCAGCGGACGCGTGGCGATGCGCGCCACCAGCCACGCCAGCAAACCGATACACAACGCGAACAACAACACAGCACCCCACACCGGCTTGGGGAAAGCCTCCGGCCTCATAGGCGGCACAGGAATGGTCAGCGCGAGCACACTGCTATCAGACAAAGTGAGAAACACGCGCTGGCATTGCGGCGGCGCGGGCATGCGCCAGCGCCAGCGTTTTTCCGCGTCACCGCAAGCGCGGCGGCTGGGCTGTTCCGCCGCCACGACGACCTCCTCCAAGCGCCTGCGCAGCACTTCTTCCAGCAACTCGTCCCGTTCGAGAACGGAGGTGGCAGCGGCGAATAACATTTCGCCGCGAATACCCAAACCGTGCGGTTCGCGCAGAAATTCTTCGCGCTCGGCCGGCGAGATTTGGCGCAAGGTTTCCACCAGCTCCGCGATCTCGGCGGACAAATGCTGCGCGCGCACCCGATCAAAAATTTCGTGCTGGCGCGAATGTGACACCACCACCGTGCCAATCACAGACAGCACGATGCCGAGTAGCAAAATCAGGAACAGGCGACCGTGCATGGAGCGGAAAAAGGTTTTCATTACATGAACCCAGAGTCAGTCGCGAAATTGTATTAACTCCCCTCGCCCGCTTGCGGGAGAGGGGCTGGGGGAGAGGGTGAGGGCGTGGAAATTATTACATGCGTTTTTGCAAACGCCCACCCTCTCCCTAACCCTCTCCCGCAAGCGGGCGAGGGAATATGTGCGGATACCCATGGTGTCCATCCGTGGCTGAAAGATTTTCATGCATTCCCCCGCTTCACATTCGCCGCCAGCAAATACCCTTCGTTGCGCAGCGTCTTGATGAGCAAGGGCTGTCGCGCGTCGTCGCCCAGTTTCTGGCGCAGGCGGCTGATGTGCAAGTCGATGGAACGATCCAGCGGATCGGTTTCGCGGCCTTGGGTCAGAGTCAGCAACTGGTCGCGGTTGAGCGGACGGTTGGGGCGTTCGAGCAGGGCTTTGAGCAGGCGGAATTCGCCGCCGGACAACACCACCAGCAGTCCCGCGCTACTCTGCAACTGGCGCGTGTTTTCGTCCAGCGTCCAGTCGGCGAACTGCCATTTCGTTGCGGCGGCGATTTCGTTTGTACCGGAATGATTGCGCCGCAACACGTTGCGGATACGCACCAGCAATTCGCGCGGCTCGAACGGTTTGCACAAATAATCGTCCGCGCCCATTTCCAGCCCGAGAATCCGATCCAGCGGCGCGCTGCGTGCGGTGAGCATAATCACCGGCAGGGTTGAATGCGCGCGCAAATCGCGGCACAAAGTCAGCCCGTCGCTGCCGGGCAAAGTAAGGTCTAGCACGATCAAATCAATCGGCGTAGTGTCTAACACCTGCTGCATGGAAGTACCGTCCTGCGCAGTGCTGATAACCCAGCCCTGCGCGCCAAGATAGTCGGCCAGCAGGCTGCGGATGTCCGCATCGTCATCGACAATCAGAATGCGCGGCGTTGTGGTGGAAGTGTTCATGCGGCGCACATTACAACGAAATGTGTGATCGCGGGCAACCGATACAAATCTGTACAAAATGTTTGCTGCCCGACATACGCCGGATACATGCGGCGGGTTAAATGCGTACCGTGCTTGGAAGCACCTCGAACAACCTGAAACGGCAATTGAGCCACGGATGAACACAGATGAAACACGGATTAACAACTGCTCTTGTTTGACGCAAGGTTTTATCTGTGTGAATCCGTGTTCATCCGTGGCTAGTTAAGGTTTCAGGTTTTATTCAACAAAAGGAGAACGATCATGAACAAGACAGCAAAATTGATTTTGGCCGGTATCACTATCGCCACGCTGGCGGGCAGCGCCCATGCATTTGGCGGCGGGCGCGATTGCGGCGACTGGGGCGGCCCGATGATGGGCGGCAAAAATAGCGAGCGCATGACCAAGATGCACGACACGCGCATGGCCGCGTTGCACGACAAGCTGAAACTGAGCGATAAACAGGAAGGCGCGTGGAAGAAATTTTCCGCCTTGCCGCCGGTGATGGGCAACGTTACACGCCCCGATCCCAAAGAGTTGGACAAGCTGAACGCGCCGCAGCGTTTGGAAAAAGGGCTGGAACACATGCGCACCATGGAAACCAAAATGGCCGAACATCTGGCCGCGCTGAAAGAGTTCTACGCCGTGCTCACACCGGAACAGCAAAAGATATTCGACGAGCAAATGCCCACACCGGGCGAGCGCAAAGGCTATCGCCGCTAAGCACCACCCGCTGAAGAAGCGCGCCAATAGGCGATCTACATCATGTACATCACGTAGAACGCCTATTGGCGCGCTTCTCCACTGGGGTGTGCTTGTGTAGGTCGGGTTTTAACCCGACAAGTCGGGCTAAAGCCCGACCTACAAAAACCGTGTCTGCATTTTCTGAATTAACGAAAGGTTGTACGTGAAAAATTGGTCACGCCTGTTTCTGTTGCTGCTCCCGCTCGCGGGCTGTGCTGCCGGGCCCGATTACATCAAGCGCGATCCGGCTGCGCCTGCGGCATGGGTCAACGCTGCCGCGATTAACACCGGGCAAAACAGCGCAGATATTTCGCGCTGGTGGCAGACCTTGCCCGACCCGCTGCTGGCCGAGCTGATCGAGGAAGCCTTGCGCAACAGCCCCGATATGCGCAGCGCACAAGCCAAGCTGATCG
>JAGVNQ010000162.1 GCA_020053195.1 Sideroxydans sp. | reverse complement strand
CATGCTGGTCACCGCCGATGAAGTGCTGAT
The DNA here is from genome assembly GCA_020053195.1 of Sideroxydans sp. GTDB lineage: Bacteria > Pseudomonadota > Gammaproteobacteria > Burkholderiales > Gallionellaceae > Sideroxyarcus. Next base: position 6,339 of record JAGVNQ010000162.1, on the reverse strand, counting down.
TCTGGATGGAAACCAAGTCAAGACATTCACGCAGAAAGGCGAGTTGTTGCGCGTATTCGGCAGCAAAGAAACAGGGGTCGGGAACCTGAACGATCCGATTGCGCTGGCATCTGCCGGGGGCAGTTCGTTATTTGTGGCGGATAGGGAAGGCAAGCGTATCCAATCACTCGCCGTTTTGTATAAACCGCAGCAACTGGAACAGTTTGCGGCCAAAGGCTTGGTGCATGCGATTGAGTTGCATTGGGCGCAGCCGTCCGTGTCATATGCCAAGAACTTCCGCGTTTATCGCTCGAAAACAGAAAACGGCGGTTATGTGCAAATTGCCACCTCCACAACCAATACCTACACCGATTCTGGGTTGGATGCGGATGTGCAATATTACTACCGCATTGCGGCGGTGTCGGATTTCGGCTACGAAGGCACGACCAGTGCTGCGGTAAATGCTATTTCGGGGAAGTACGAACCGCAGCCGTTAGCCGCAATCAAAGTGGAAACCACGCCCTGGCAAGTCAAGCTGAGCTGGGAGCCGGCATCCGCACAATATTTCGCCGCCTACAATATCTATATAAAAGAGGGGGATGATTTCGTAAAAATTGGCGAGGCGAAACAGCCGGAATTTATTAAGGATGCGCTGACCCCCGAGACGAAATATACCTATTACGTGAGTGTGCTGAGCACCGATGGCACAGAGTCGGATGAATTGGCGGCGGAAGCGATGACGCTGGTATTCAACCGCCCTCCGCTGGAAATCGAAGTGGTCAAGTTGCAAAACATCTTTTCCAATTCCTACAAGATATACGAGCGTGATGGGGTGGGTATCGTCAAGCTGACCAACAACACCGACAAGGCGATGGACAAGATTAAGGTCAGTTTTGTGTTGAAGAATTTCATGGATTATTCGACAGAATCAAAAATTGACAAATTGATGCCCGGAGAAAGCAAGGAGCTGGTGTTGAAAGCGGTCTTCAATAACAGTATCTTGACCGTTACCGAAGACAGTTCGATACAGGCCCTGATCGAAGCCAGCTATTTTGAGGGCGGCAAACGGGTGGCATACAGCCGCAATGAGACGGTCAATGTTTATGACAAGCACAGGCTGACATGGGATGAGCGTGAGCGCTTCGCTTCCTTTGTGACACCCAAAGACCCGCCAGTCCTTAATCTGGTCAGGTCGGTTGTCGGCGAATACGCCGAGACCAAGGATGAAATTCAGCTCGCAGCCGGTTTGTTCGACGCGCTGGGACTGTATGGATTGACCTACATTCAAGACCCCAGCAACCCGTATCAGGTTAGCTCGGGCAAGGCGAATGCGGTTGACTATCTCCAGTTCCCGCGCGAGACGCTGGAGCGCAAGTCGGGCGACTGCGACGACTTGGTGGCGTTCTATTCGTCCGGCTTGGAAAGCATGGGAATCAACACCCGTGTTCTGGAAGTGCCGGGGCACATGCTCATGATGTTCTCCACCGGCATACCGGCGGATAGCGACGGCTATACCATGAACAATCTGTATGTGATTTATGAAGGGATGTTGTGGGTTCCGGTCGAAACAACTCTGGTCGGCAATTCCTTTATCAAAGCTTGGGAGAACGGGAGTTCCACTTACTACAAGTTCAAAGACAATGGACTGACCGTGCTGGATGTGCATAGCGCTTGGGAAACGTACAAGCCGGCGAGCTTGCCGGATTCGGCTTGGAAGCCCAGCGGGTTGACGCGCGCTGCAATTGACAATAAATTCCCCGGCGATCACATGTCGGTATTGAAGATCAGCTCGCAGACCAAGACTCGGCGCTATCTTGAGATTATCCAGAAGTCCCCGGCCGATGTGGAAGCGCATTTGCAGATGGGGATTATTTTGGCAAAAATCGGAGATCGTGCCGAAGCGATGAAATATTTCGACAAAGTGCTCAGCCTGGAATCCAAGAATTCCGCCGCTCTGAATAATCGCGGCAACCTGCTGATGATTGACAGCAAGTATAATGAGGCGCAGAAAGCATACTTGGCAGCATCGCATGCCAGCCCGAAAGATGCGCAAGTATTGGTTAATCTGGCGCGCGCTTACAAACGGACCGGTAATACTAAAGCGGCCAAGGCAGCCTTTATCAAAGCGCAAAAATTGGACGCAAAAATTAAACAGCAGTATCGTGCTTTGGGCTTGGAGCTATTGAATGCGCTTTAAGTAGCAGAACAGGTAATACTAACTAAGGAGATTTGCCATGAAAAAATTGATCGCGTTGTTCGTATTGCTTGGCGTTGTGTTGGCGATGCCTGGCTACGCTGCAGGAACTTCCTCCACGCCTTCACTATGGGAAAGTCTGCGCAAAAAAATTGAAGCGATGACCCCGAAAAAGAAATTGAGCACGACCACGGCAGCCGGGGGAGTGCGCGGTTCTTTGGCCGATGCGGACGATGTCTATTGGAAGGGCGAGTCAACGGCGATTGATGAGGATGAATTGGGCGCATTCAAAAAAGCCATGGCTTTGGTTGAAGCTGGGAATACAGCCGGCGCTCAAACTGCCTTCGCCGACTTTATCAAGCAGAATCCAGGCAGTCCTTTGCGCAGCGATGCCGAAGCTGCCTTGGCGCAGTTAAAAGACGTTAAGTAGCACCCTCTTGGTTTGGGGCGGCTGGTAGAAAGCCGCTCCAGCCCCTATAATTCCGCCCCCGAATCAAGCGGACAGCGGATTTCCCCATGCAGTTATTTTCCTTTGGCATCAACCATCAGACCGCGCCGCTCGCCGTGCGCGAGCAGATCGCGTTCAGTCCAGAGACAATGGATGTCGCGCTGCGCGACTTGGTAGGGAACGGTGCGGCCAAAGAAGCGACCATCCTATCCACCTGCAACCGCACCGAAATTTATTGCAGCACCAACGCGCCCGCGCAAGCGGTCGGCTGGCTGTCCGCCTACCATCACCTGCCTGCTAACGACATCGAGCCGTACATCTACCGCCTGCCGCAAGAGCAGGCCGTGAAACACGCCTTCCGCGTGGCCAGCGGGCTGGATTCCATGGTGTTGGGCGAGCCGCAGATTCTCGGCCAGATGAAGCAAGCCGTGCGCCAAGCCGAACAGGCGGGCACGTTGGGCTTTCTGTTGCACAAACTTTTTCAGCGCACCTTCTCCGTAGCCAAAGATGTGCGCACCCAAACCGAGATCGGCGCGAATCTGGTTTCCATGGCCGCCGCCGCCGTCAAACTGGCGGAGCGCATTTACCCCAGCATCGCCGAGCAGCGTATTTTGTTTATCGGTGCGGGCGAAATGATTGAACTCAACGCGGTGCATTTTGCCGCGCGCAAACCTCTTCACATCACGGTGGCCAACCGCACGTTGGAACGCGCGCAGACCTTGGCGCGCCGCATCGACGGCCATGCCATCACCCTGAACGAACTGCCCGAACAGCTAGCCCAACACGACATCATCGTCACCTGTACCGCCAGCTCATTGCCCATCCTCGGCAAAGGCATGGTCGAACGCGCGCTCAAGCAGCGCAAACACCGCCCGCTGTTCATCGTTGACCTGGCCGTGCCGCGCGATGTTGAGGCCGAAGTGGCGGAGCTGGACGATGTGTTTCTCTATACCGTGGACGACCTTTCCGAAGTCGTGCGCGATGGTCTGGACGCGCGTCAGGGCGCAGTGAAAGAAGCCGAAGTTATCATCGACTCCGGCGTAAATGAATTTGTGCATTGGATGCAGTCGCGCGGCGTAGTGCCCACCATTCGCGCTTTGCGCGACCACGCCGAACGCCAGCGCCGGGGCGAAATGGAAAAAGCATTGCGCGCGTTGGCCAAAGGCGACAACCCGGAAAAAGTGCTGGAGAGTCTCAGCAGCGCGCTGACCAACAAATTTCTGCACGCCCCCACGCAAGCGCTCAATCAGGCTACTTCAAACGAGCGCGAAGCCATGCTGGATACCGTGCACCGCATCTACCACCTGCACGATACCGAATGAAACCCAGCATCTCCTCCAAGCTCGCCCAGCTCAGTGAACGGTTGGACGAGGTCACCAGCTTATTGAGCAGCGAACATGCCACGCGCGACATGGAGAGTTTTCGCAAACTCAACCGCGAGCGCGCCGACATCGAGCCGGTGGTCGGCTTATTCCAAGCTTACCAAGCCTGCGAAGCCGACATCGCCACCGCGCAAGAAATGGCGGGCGATCCCGACATGCGCGAATTCGCCGAGGCCGAGATCAAAGCCGGACGCGAGCGCATGGAGCAACTCGAAGTTGAATTACAAAAACAACTGCTGCCGAAAGATCCCAACGACGAACGCAACGTGTTCCTCGAAGTGCGCGCCGGCACCGGCGGCGACGAAGCCGCCATTTTCGCGGGCGACATCTTTCGCATGTACCTGCGCTTCGCCGAACGCCGCCGCTGGCAAGTCGAAATCATTTCGGAAAGTCTGGGCGAAATGGGCGGCTACAAAGAAGTCATCGCGCGCATCATCGGCCAGGGCGCTTACTCAGTAATGAAATTTGAATCCGGCGCACACCGCGTACAGCGTGTGCCCGCCACCGAAACCCAAGGCCGTATCCACACCTCCGCCTGCACCGTCGCCATCCTGCCCGAAGCCGACGAAGTGGGCGAAGTCGAGTTGAATCCCGCCGACTTGCGCATCGACACCTTTCGCGCCTCCGGTGCGGGTGGACAACACATCAACAAAACCGACTCCGCCGTGCGCATCACCCACCTGCCCACCGGCACCGTGGTCGAATGCCAGGATGGGCGCTCGCAACACCAGAACAAAGCGCAAGCCCTGCGCGTACTGGCCGCGCGTATCAAAGATAAACAAGAGCAAGCCGCGCACAACAAAGTCGCCGCCGAACGCAAATCCCTCGTCGGTAGCGGCGACCGATCCGAACGCATCCGCACCTACAACTTCCCCCAAGGCCGCGTCACCGATCACCGCATCAACCTCACTCTGTACAAGATGGACCACATCATGGACGGCGACATCAGCGAACTCACCAACGCGCTGATGGCCGAACACCAGGCCGAACAGCTCGCCGCGTTGGCCGAGGAGCGTTGACAACAATGCGCAGCATCCGGGATGTTTTATCGCAGGATGGCGCATCGCTCAGAAACGCATTACAGCTTGCGCCGGATGAAGCGCGCATCGAGGCGCAGTGTCTGTTGCAGTATGTGATGAACGTGCAGCGCGCATATTTGCTGGCGCATCCAGAGCAGGTGTTGAGTGAAATCCAGCAAGAAGCTTACGACGCTTTGCTGCAACGCCGCTTGCGCGGTGAGCCGATTGCGCATTTGCTGGGGGAGCGGGAATTTTTCGGGTTGAGTTTCAAGGTTACTTCCGATACGTTGATTCCGCGACCGGAGACGGAGTTGTTGGTGGAGTTGGCGTTGCAGCGCTTACCCTCTCCCCCAGCCCCTCTCCCACAAGTGGGAGAGGGGAGCGGACGGCGTGTGCTTGATCTGGGTACAGGCACTGGCGCAATCGCTTTATCCATCGCGCACGCGAGGCCGGATGTTGAGGTGGTGGCGGTGGATGCTTCCGGGGCGGCGTTGCAGGTGGCGCGCGAGAACGCGCAACGCTTGGGCGTGCGCAATGTGAGTTTTGTGCAGAGCGATTGGTTCTCGGCACTGGACGCGCAACGTTTCGATCTTATCGTTTCCAACCCGCCGTATATCGCAGCGGACGACGAACATCTCGCGCGGGGAGATGTGCGCTTTGAACCTTTGTCCGCGCTGGCTTCCGGCGCGGACGGGCTGGACGATATTCGGCGTATCGTTGTCTTGGCGGGCAAGTATCTCAATGAAAAAAGCTGGCTGTTATTTGAACACGGTTACGATCAAGCGGAGGCGGTGCGGGATTTGTTGAGGCAAAACGGATTCAGTAAAATATTTTTAGAAAAAGATTTGGCGGGTATAGATCGGGTAAGTGGCGGGGAATTCGGATAAGTCTAATGAATGCCAGTGGTTAGCGCTTCCCGATATAGAAAGTGGCACGCAAGGTATAGGCCGATATATAGGCCAAACGGCATATAGGCAAAGCGGAATCGGACTCATACAATTCACTCCGAGTTGTGAGCTTTGAGTTGTAGCCAACTCGATCTTTCATACTCTCCTCCTATTCTGGGCCATCGCAAGGTGGCCCACTTTTTTTGCCCTAAATTTCGGGAAAAATCCACTATTTAGAAATGTGCCTTGATCTCAAGCCAATAAACTTGGGCATCTTCATTGGGTACATGGTGTAGATCGCCTATTGGTGCGGGTTGCGGGGCAGGTCGGGTTTGAAAATAGCAGACGGAGGGTGCGTATGGCGTAGGTTGGGCAAAGCGCAGCGTGCCCAACAGGTTTGCGCGGTGAACATTGGGCACGCTGCGCTTTG
>JAGVNQ010000133.1 GCA_020053195.1 Sideroxydans sp. | reverse complement strand
TGAAAGAGTCGGAGAAGGCGCTTTCGCAAAATATCTTTGAGCGCGGTGTGGACGATACCGGCTTTGGCCGCATCCGTTCAAAAGGCGACCAGGCCTTATTTGGCGGCCATACCACGCAAGCGATGAAAGACAAATACGGTATCGTCAAAAACCGTCCGCTGGCTGATTTTTTACCCACCTTGACCATCGCCGCCAAGAATCTGGCGACGGAGATGACGAATCACAATGTTGAGCAAACCAATTTGCAGGGTGAATCAGCCATCACCGATGAGCATGTTAAAAACAACGAGAGCGTGCGCGATATGTTGGGGCAGCGTGGAATCAAACCGGAAAAACTGGCCGCTGAGGAAGATTTGAAGAAGCTGGAACGGCGAGTGAAATCCGAGGAAAAGAAGCTGGCAAAGAGTACAAAAACTTTACCGCCGCCTGCGGTGAAAAAATAGAGACAACACACCATGACCGAACTGGAACAAAAAAAACTGGGCGACACTCTGTGGGGCATTGCCGACCAATTGCGCGGCGCGATGAACGCGGACGATTTTCGCGATTACATGCTGTCTTTCCTTTTTCTGCGCTATCTCTCGGATAACTACGAGGCGGCAGCGAAGAAGGAGCTGGGGCCGGATTATCCGACCGTTGAGAAAGACGACAAGCGTTCGCCTTTGTCGCTGTGGTACACAGCCAACGCAGCCGACGTGATCGAGTTTGAAAAGCAGATGCGGCGCAAGGTGCATTACGTGGTCGAGCCGCAATATCTGTGGAACAGCATTGCCGAGATGGCGCGCACCCAGCACGCGGATTTGCTGAAAACGCTGCAAGCAGGTTTCAAGTACATTGAAAACGAATCTTTTGAGAGCACCTTCCGGGGGTTGTTTTCGGAGATCAATCTGGATTCGGAAAAGCTTGGCAAGAAGTACGCCGAGCGCAATGCCAAGCTGTGTACCATTATCAGCAAGATTGCCGAGGGCATCGCCAAGTTTTCGACCAGCAGCGATGTGCTGGGCGATGCTTATGAATATCTGATCGGGCAGTTTGCCGCCGGTTCGGGCAAGAAGGCGGGCGAGTTTTATACGCCACAGCAGATTTCGACCATCCTCTCCGAGATCGTGACGCTAGACGGTCAAGACCCGACCACAGGCCGGAAGGCGAAGCTGGACAAGGTGCTGGACTTTGCCTGCGGTTCCGGCTCGCTCTTGCTCAACGTGCGCAAGCATCTCGGCCAGCACGGCATCGGCAAAATCTACGGGCAGGAAAAGAACATCACCACCTATAACCTGGCGCGCATGAACATGCTGCTGCACGGGGTGAAGGATTCCGAGTTTGAGATTCACCACGGCGACTCGTTGCTCAACGACTGGCCTATCCTCAGCGAACAGAACCCGGCAAAGAAGCAGCACTTCGATGCCGTGGTCGCCAACCCGCCATTCAGCTACCGCTGGGAGCCGAGCGATGCGATGGGCGAGGATTTTCGCTTCAAGAATTACGGACTGGCCCCGAAGTCCGCCGCCGATTTCGCTTTCCTGTTGCACGGCTTCCACTTCCTGGGCAAGGAAGGCACGATGGCGATCATCCTGCCGCATGGCGTGCTGTTCCGTGGCGGAGCGGAGGAACGCATTCGCAGCAAGCTGCTGAAAGACGGCAACATCGATACGGTGATCGGCCTGCCCGCCAACCTGTTTTTCTCGACAGGCATTCCGGTTTGCATCCTCGTGTTGAAGAAGTGCAAGAAGCCGGATGATGTGCTGTTCATCAACGCCAGCGAACACTTCGAGAAAGGCAAACGCCAGAACCGCCTGCGTGAAGAAGACATCAGCAAGATCATCGGCACCTATCAATTCCGCAAGGAAGAAGAACGCTATTCCCGCAGGGTGTCGATGGAGGAAATCGCGGCGAACGATTACAACCTGAATATCTCCCGTTACGTCAGCACTGCCAGAACCGAAGAGGTGGTTGATCTGGCTTTAGTGCATCAGAATCTGCTGGCGCAGGAAGAGAAGATTGTCGAGGCCAAGGAAAGGCACAATGCTTTCCTTAAAGAGCTTGGTTTGCCTCTGCTTCCATAAGCTTTAACCACCGAGGTTTGAAAGTGTGTGTAGGGGGTAAAGCAGACAAACCTGCGACCCGAACAAACAGCTTTTTCAGCAAATCGCAAGCGTCCGGTTCGGGTCGAGCGGACTTAATCGACAGCGTTCGTCACCGGCGGCTCAGACCGACAAACAGCCATTTATTCAGCCCCCCTATATCCAGAATTCCCCCCGCCACGCCCCTCTCACAAAATCGATCTCGACCCGCTTCGGGGCGATCTTGCGTGTGTTGGGGGTGTCGAGTTCGATCTCGGGTTGTCGCCCCAGACGGTCGGCCACTTCGAACGAGCAGGCGGTGGAGGTGACGGGGCGGAAGAAGACGGCGAGTTTGTCGCTAACGGGGATGGTGGCGCGTTGCGGGGGTGTTTCGTGAAAGTGGACAAATTTTTTCACGAGGCAGGAGAAGTAGAGTTCCAGTTCGACCACCAGCGGTTGTGTGCGAAGCGCCAGTTCGCGCGCGGCGGCTTTGCTCCATTCCACGGTGACGGCTCTGCCGTTGATCTCGACGGTGTTGGCGGTTTGAGGAAAAAAGTGTCGGGATAAATCCCGACCTACAAAAGCGTGAGGTTCATGGGTAGGGGATGGAATCGGCGGATTTGTCACAGCACATGCGGCGCGATGTCAACCACCATTGCGCCGATCAAATCCGGGTCGCTGTCCGGCGCAAGGGCGGCGGCATTGCCGCGCGCGCCAGTCATTTCCAGGCGGCGCGTGTCGCCCTGTTTGTGCAGGCGGGTTTCGCCGCCGCAGCATCGGCAATAGACGAATTCGCCGTCGCGTTGCGCGCCGCGCACGGCGATTGGCGCGCCGCAATTGCCGCACTGGTGCAGCGGCAATCCCGGTTCGCTGTGGCCGACGATATGCGCCAGATGTTCGGATGAGCGCAATCCCAGAAAATGTTGCGCCAGCGGCGCGTCGAATTGTTTGCCCTGTTCGTCGCCGATAATGGCGAAGGCTTTTTCCATGTCCATGCCTTTGCGGTAGGCGCGTGTACTGGTCATGGCATCGAAAGCATCGGCGATGCCGACGATGCGCGCGACTTCGGGGATGACTTCGCCCGCGATGCCGTGCGGATAACCTTTGCCGTCGGGGCGCTCGTGGTGGCCGACTACCGCATCAAAGGCC
>JAGVNQ010000249.1 GCA_020053195.1 Sideroxydans sp. | reverse complement strand
GTGCCGCAGGATAATGTCTCGCCCGCACCGCGCTCGAACACGCGCAGCTTGATATGCGCGCGGTCTTCGATCTGCATGAAGCCGACGTTGACGCGGTTGGGGAAACGCGGATGAACTTCGATCAACGCGCCCAGCACCGCAACAGGTGCGGCCTCCACATCGTCCACCACTTGAACGGCATGCGGGTTGCCCATGGACACGGCGCTGATCGCCACGACTTGGTCGCCAACTTGCAGCGGTTGAATCACCTCCGCGCTATCGCTCACAAACGGAATCCGCGCAGGTTCCAGAACCGGCGCGCCCATGTTCACCGTGACGCGACCGTCTTCTTCCAAACGCGGCGACACCAAACCGCTCTTGGTTTCCACCACGATCTCGCGCTTGTGCGTGAGCTTCTTGTTATGCACAAAACGCACAAAACAGCGCGCGCCGTTGCCGCACTGCTCCACCTCGCCGCCGTCGGCATTAAAAATGCGATAACGAAAATCCGCATCGTCGCGCTGCGATTTTTCCACCAGCAAAATCTGGTCGCAGCCGATACCGAAATGACGGTCGGCAATAAAACGCAATTGCTCGGGCGACAAAGCGATGGACTGGCGCACGCCGTCGAGCACCACGAAATCGTTGCCTGCGCCGTGCATTTTGGTGAATTTGAGAAGCATGGTTTTCTGTTCCGAATAACTGGCCGGATTATACGTGCATGTGTTCAACCCAGACCAGATAAGCCATTAGTTGTCACATCCCCTCCCCCATGCAGGGGGAGGGCTAGGGTGGGGGTAGAAGCGATACCGTTCATATAACTTCTACCCCCATCCCAACCTTCCCCCTGCATGGGGGAAGGGGCGAAGTCTCAGATGGATTTTTTGTATTCAATCGCCGCACAACTGCGTGTAATCGCGGAACATGCATCTGTCCATCACCACCGTGATGCCAGCCTGTTGCGCACGCAGCGCCGCTTCTTCGTTTACCACGCCGTCCTGCAACCACAGATTTTTGATGCCCAGCTTGATGCAGCTCTCGACGATGGCGGGCACATGCTCCGGCGCGCGGAACACATCCACGATGTCCGGCACTTCGGGCAGGCTTTCCAGATCGGCGTAGGCTTTCTCGCCCAACACCTCTTCCTGCATTGGCCGCACCGGAAAAATGCGGTAGCCGAAACTTTGCAAAGCTTGCGCCACGCGGAAGCTGGGGCGTTGGTTGTTGGAGGACAAGCCGACGACGGCCACGGTTTTAACGGTGTGCAACAGCGCACAAATTTGTTCGGGAGCGGGGTTGGAAAATGTCATGGCGAAACTCAAGGATGAAGTGCGGCAATGATAATCCCGCACAGACCGTTGCGCATGCAAGAACTTGCAGGCAAGCAGATATCAGCTATTTATTCGCAACCGCCCATTCGGCGACACCCTCGCGCAGATGGATCGCCGCATATCCCTCTTGCTTGAGCAGTGCGACGGCATCCACCGCCATCAGGCAATACGGCCCGCGACAGTAGGCCACAATCGAGCGGTCTTTGGGCAGTTCCGCCAGTCGCTGGCGCAGTTCATCCAGCGGTATCGAACGCGCAAACGGCAGATGCGCGTTCAGGTATTCGTCTGCCGGTCTGACATCGAGCACCACCACCTCGCCTTTGCGCGCGGCTTTCAACAGGCTGTCTCTATCATTGGCGACCAGACCATCCGGTTGTTCGGTAATTTTTTGCAATGCCAGTTGCAATTCGATCAGGCGTTCCTCGGCCAGCGTGTGTATCTGCACCCACAAATCGGCCACCGACTTATCCACCAGTCGATAACAAATGTTCTTGCCCTGGCGCTCGGTCTCCACCAACTGCGCCATGCGCAACTCGCGCAAATGTGCGCTGGTGAGTTTCACGCTGATGGAAGCCTCGCTCGCCAGCATCTCCACCGTTTTCTCGCCCTGACATAACAGCTCGATCAATTCCAGCCGCTTCGGGCTGGAAAAAACCTTGCCGATGCGAGCCACTTGTTCGTACAGCATGTCTTTGGTCTTGCGTCCGTTTTTCATTTCTTCAATCCACGCGATTCTGGAATATATGGCCGTCACTTTAATTCAAGTTGACATTGGCTGGCAACGCATGCTTCAATCATTCCAATGTTTGTTGGAATGTAACTTAATCAGGGAGGCGACCATGAATACTCTGTTTATCTTGAACGATGCACCATACGGCAGTGAACGCACTTATAACGGCCTGCGTCTGGCGGGGGCGGTGGCCAAGCTGGAAGGCAACGCGGTGCATGTGTTTTTGATTGGCGATGGCGCGGCCTCCGCGCACCGCAACCAGAAAGTGCCGCCGGGTTTTTACAACGTCGAGACGATGCTGGGCAACGTGGCCCGCCACGGCGGCGTGATCGGAATTTGCGGCACGTGCATGGATGCGCGCGGCATGGGGGACGGCGATATAGCCGATGGCACGCATCGCAGCACACTGGCGGAATTGGCCGAGTGGACGGTGTGGGCGGATAAGGTGCTGGTGTTTTAAACCGGAGATTTTCTCCCGCCCCTTCAAGGGGAGGGTTGGGGTGGGGATGGGGTAAATAGTCAGACCCCATCCCCCACCTAACCTCCCCCTTGAAGGGGGAGGGACTGGATAAGTTAGCCTTTATGGGCGTGGGTCGGCATGACGATGCTGAAGAAGTACAGGGTGAATTTTCGGAATTTAACTTCGAGGGAGAACGCGATGTTTTTCAAACAACTGGCAACAAAAGAATCTTCACTGTCGTATTTTTTCGGCTGCGGCACTAAAGGCAAATCCATGGCGGTGGATGTGGTGGCGGGTGATGAGCAGTGGTACATCGACGAGGCGCAAAAAGCCAACGTCACCATCAATTATGTGATCGACACCCACGTGCATGCCGACCATTATTCCGGCGGCAGAAAACTGGCGCAGATGGTGGGCGCGCCGTATTGCCTGCACGAATCGGACAAGGGGCGCGTCAAGTTCGAGTTCGAACCGTTGAGCGACGGCCAGTCGCTGAATCTCGGCAACGTCAATGTCGAAGTGCTGCACACGCCCGGCCACACGCCGGACAGCATCTGTCTGCTGGTGACCGATATGCGCCGGGGCGAATTGCCGTGGTTTGTGATTACCGGCGACACGCTGTTCGTCGGCTCCATCGGTCGCCCTGACCTGCTCGGGAAAGAGCGCGAAATGGCCGCGCTGCTGCACGACAGCATCCACAGCAAACTGCTGCACTTGTCCAACGAAGTCGAAATTTTCCCCGGCCACCAAGCAGGCAGCGTGTGCGGCGCAGGCATCTCCGGCAAACCCAGCTCCACCATCGGTTTCGAGAAACGCTGGAATCCGGGGCTGACAATGAGCAAAGACGATTTCATCGAAAACCTGCTCAAAGAAATCCCACCGCGCCCGACCGAGATGGACAAAATGGTCGCGGCTAATTTGGCTGGGTGAGTCAACACTTAAAACCAAAAATCTAGCCACAGAGAACACAGAGGTCACAGAGAAAGATTCGTGACTTTGAATTTTGCAGGCGTAACCACAAAGTGGTTCATTCTTGATTTACAACTACTTGCTCTGTGACCTCTGTGACCTCTGTGACCTCTGTGTTCTCTGTGGCTAAAGGTTTTATAAGGAAAAATATGCAACTCGGCATCCGCGCCAATCTCGATCAGTTCCTGCACCAGTTGCTGCAAGTCATGCTGGTGGGTTTTACTATCGGCATGATGCGCACCGTAGTGCCCGCGTTATCCGAATCCGAATTCGGTGTGCCGAAAAATTCTTTCATGTTGCTCACTGCGTTTGTGGTGGCGTTCGGCTTGGTTAAGGGCACGCTGAATTTTGTGGCGGGGCGTTTGTCCGAGCGCATCGGGCGCAAGCAGGTGTTGCTGTTGGGCTGGATCGCCGCGCTGCCGATTCCGCTGCTGGTGTATTTCGCGCCGTCGTGGGGCTGGATCGTCGCGGCCACGGTGTTGCTCGGCATCAATCAGGGGCTGACCTGGTCGATGACGCAGACTTCCAAGCTGGACATTACCCGCGCCGACCAGCGCGGGCTGACCATCGGACTCAACGAATTTTCCGGCTACATCGGGCTGGCGCTGGCGGGCATCATTACCGCCTACCTGGCGACGATTTACGGGCCGCGCAGCGGGTTGCTGATGTTCGGCATGACCACCATTTTGCTGGCGATGCTGCTCACCGTGTTGTGGGTCAAAGACACGTTGCCGTGGGCGAAAAGCGAAGCGGCAAAACATAAAGCGGGCATCAGCAGCGGGCCGCTGGCGCGCTTCCCGACCAACATCAGCGCGCAGCCCACCACGTGGGAAGTGTTCACGCTGGTGTCGTGGCGCGACAAACGTCTGGCCGCCATCAGCCAGGCCGGACTGGTGGAAAAATTCGTCGATGCGCTGGTGTGGGTGTTCTATCCGGTGTTCCTCTACCAGCGCGGCATCAGCCTGCCCGACATCGGCTGGATCGTCGGCGTGTATGGTTTCGTCTGGGGCGGTTCGCAATTTTTTACCGGCAAACTTTCCGACCACATTGGTCGCCACATTCCAAATGTGCTTGGTATGTGGATTTGCGGCGCGGGCGTGGTGCTGATGCTGATGGGTAGCGGCATGGCATGGTGGTCGCTGTCCGCCGCCATTTCAGGCTTCGGTATGGCGCTGTTGTATCCCAACCTTTCCGCCGCCGTGGCCGACATCTCCCACCCCAACTGGCGCGGCTCGGCCATCGGCATCTACCGCTTCTGGCGCGACTTGGGCTACGGCATCGGTGCGCTGGGTCTGGGCATCGCCGCCCATTTCAGCGGCTCGGTGGAAGCTGCGTTCTGGTTCGTGGCGATTTCAATGTTTGTGTCGGGCGGCGTGTTGTGGCTGTTCGGCGAAGAAACACATCCGCGCCTCAACCCCGCCAGCACAGCGCCCGCAGCGGCGGACGAACCCCCGGCACTCACCGTGCGCGTGGTATCGCAAATCCCGCCCGGTGGCCGTTGCACGCTGTACACCGGCTACGGGCAAGCGATGGCCAAACATGCCGGCGCGCTGTTCCAGTTGGAGATCAGCACCCTGCGCGATGCAAATGGCCAAGGCTTTCCCGCGATCTGGCTCAACGGCAATTTAATCAAACCGTCGGACGGCGTGATCGTCATGCCGGAAGACATCGTCGCGTTATTGGGTGGCTGCGACATCGCCGTGAGCGACGAGTTGCATGCAGCGCTCAACCAGCAAATCGACAAGTTGCTCAACGAAGGGGAGCAGACATGCTGATGCTTGCGGCACTATCCGGCATGCTCACCGGTGTTGCGCTGGGCATTTTCGGCAGCGGCGGCGGCATCATCGTCGTGCCCGCGCTGATCTACCTGCTGCAACTGCCGCCCAAGGAAGCCATCGCCATGGGCTTGGGCATCATCGCCATCACCGCCGTGCTCACCACCGCAGATCACTGGCGCGCAAAAAATATTGATTGGCGCGCCGCCGCCACCTTCGGCCCCATCGGCATGATAGGCACGTATGCCGGGGCGCGACTGGGCACGGTGTTGCCGGTGAGTTTTCAGCTCGGCCTGTTCGCATTCGTGATGTACATCGCCGCCTACCGCATGCTGCGCAAGAGCGCCGCCGTCGCAGGCGAAGCGGACGGTAAAACCCACCTCGGCTTGCTGGTGGTGGCCGGGCTGGGAGTCGGCTTGCTGGCG
>JAGVNQ010000279.1 GCA_020053195.1 Sideroxydans sp. | reverse complement strand
AACCTCGCCGCCGCCATCGGCGAAGAGCGCGACACGATTGAAGATGTGCTTGAACCGTATTTGATCCAACAAGGTTATCTGCAACGCACCCCGCGCGGACGCATGGCGACGGCGAACGCTTACTTGCACTTCGGTCTCGTGCAGCCGCGCAGCGGCAACAACAAGGAGTTGTGGGATGAGAGCCAGTAACCATACAGGCATCGTCTTTCCCGCCTTCGCGGAATAACGATGTTTTGAGCTGATAAATCAACAAGGCTTGAATACTTTGCATACGACTGGTATAAATCACGGTATATACCATGCAAATAGGAGTCTCATCATGCAAACCGCCAAGCTTTTCAAGAATGGTCGCAGCCAGGCTGTGCGCCTTCCTGCGGAGTTTCGCTTCGATGGTGACGAGGTGATTATCCGGCGCGATCAGGTAACGGGGGATGTCGTACTGAGTCCGCGCAACCGGAAATTTGAAGCGTGGCTTAAGCTGCGCGACCAACTCCTTCCCTTAATTCCGCAAGAAGACCTCGATGTCCTCGATAACTTGCGCGACCCCGGCGCTCCCGTGGAACGAGACTGGATATGAGCGCGTTGCTGATGCTGGATACCAATACTGTCACGGCTATCATCAAGGATAGAGCCAACAATCTGAGCGTCATTCTGAATAAGAGGCCGTCCTGCATTTCCGTCATCACCGAGGCCGAGCTACGCTTTGGTTTGGCTCGGCGTGCGATTAATGCCGATTTACGCCGCATCGTGGAAAATTATCTGGCTTGCGTGGACATTTTGCCGTGGACATCCCATTGCGCCCAACGCTACAGCCTGTTACGCGCCGAACTGGAAGCGTTGGGAAAACCGCTCGCCCCTATGGACTTGTTGATCGCCAGCCATGCTATGGCCGAAGACTGCACACTGGTCAGCGCGGATCGCGCCTTCGCTCAAGTGCCCGGCTTGCGCCTGCTCGATTGGTCAACTTCTCTCGGCAAGTAAAAACAACCCTATGACTAAACACAAAATTTTTTCAATGCCGGTGCGCGTGTATTTCCAAGACACCGATGCGGGCGGGGTGGTGTATCACTCCAATTATGTGAACTTTATGGAGCGGGCGCGGACGGAGTGGTTGCGCACGTTCGGGTACAGCAACGGCGGCTTGCTGAAAGAGTTTGGTGTGGCGTTTGTGGTGCGCTCGCTGAAGATGGATTATCTGAAGCCCGCGCTGCTGGACGATCTGGTGACGGTGACGGCGCTGGTGAAAGACATCGGGCGTAGCCGGGTGACGTTGACGCAAAGCGTGCTGCGCGGAGAAGAGGTTCTGGCCGAGGGCGAGGTGCATCTGGTGTGTGTGAATATGCAGACGTTCAAGCCGGTGAGTGTGCCGGAGGTGTTGCGCAAACAATGGGTTTAGGTCTGCCGTCATTCCGGCGAAGGCCGGAATCCAGCGGTTCAATTAAATAATGCCATTAGGTTTTGTCCTTGCTGCGCAAGGGATAATGTTTGGACTGGATTCCCGCTTTCGCGGGAATGATGAATTATTTTGAGGTTTTCGAAATGAATATGATCCAAGATTTGTCGTTCGTTCATCTGATCGCCAACGCCAGTTTACTGGTGCAGTTGGTGATGGGGTTGCTGCTGGTGGTGTCGCTGATGTCGTGGTGGTACATCTTTCTCAAAATGTTTGCGGTGCGCGCGGCGGTGAAGCAGACGCGCGAATTCGAGGATGAGTTTTGGAGCAACCCGAATCTGCTGGGTCTGTATCAGCATGCAAGCAATACTTCGCGCAAGAATCAGGGCGCGTTGGAGCGTATTTTTGCGGCGGGTTTCGCCGAGTTCGTTAAATTAAAAAAGACGCACGGGGTGGATAGCGCGGCGCTGATGGACGGCGCGCGCCGCGCCATGCGCGCCACGTACCAGCGCGAGATGGATCATCTGGAATCGCACCTTTCGTTTCTGGCGACAGTCGGTTCGGTTAGCCCGTATGTGGGGTTGCTGGGCACGGTGTGGGGCATCATGAATGCGTTCCGGGGCTTGTCCAACGTGGGGCAGGCGACGCTGGCGCAAGTTGCACCCGGTATCGCCGAGGCGCTGGTGGCGACGGCGATGGGCTTGTTCGCCGCGATCCCGGCAGTGGTGGCGTACAACCGCTACGTGCATGATGTGACGCGCCTGTCATCGCGCTTCGAAAGTTTCATCGAGGAGTTTTCCAACGTGTTGCAGAGGCAGCCATAAATGCAAAGTCGCCGTTCCTCCCATCTGCCCATCAGTCAGATCAACGTCGTGCCCTATATTGACGTGATGTTGGTGTTGCTGGTGATTTTCATGATTACCGCGCCGCTGATGAATCCGGGGCAAATCGATTTGCCCAGCGTGGGCAAGTCGCTCGCGCCGCCAGTCGCGCCGCTGGAAGTGATTATCAAAAAAGATACGACCTTGGCTTTGCGCGATCACGCCAAGGGCGAGCAGGAGTTGCCCGTTTCGATCGGCGAATTGAAATCGTTGTTGAAGCAAAAATTGGACAAGAACCCGGAGCAATCGGTGGTGATCTCCGCCGATAAAAAAGTGCGTTACGAAGAAGTGATTAACGTGATGGACATGCTGCAACAGCAGCACATCAAAAAAGTCGGTTTGCTCACCAAGGCAAAATGAGCCACGTTTTGACCTATCGTGATCCGAACAGATTGCCGGCGGGTTTGCTGGCGCTGGCGGTGCATGCGGCTTTCTTTTCATTGTTGCTGTTCGGCATGCGCTGGCAGGCGCATCCGGCGGAAGAATTCGCGGTCGAGTTGTGGGATACCCTGCCGGTCATGGAGGTTGCACCGCAACAGAATGTAATGCCGCCCGTCGAGACCACGCCCGCGCCGGAAGCGAAATCCGCGTTGCCGCAGCCCGCCAAGGCCGACATCGAATTGCGCGAAAAGAAAGTCAGCAAAGCCGAACCTGAGAAACCGGACGAACAGGAACTCAAAGCGAAACGCGATGCAGAACTGAAAGCGCAGCGCGATGCGGATGAGCAACGCATGTTGACGGAGTATGCCGAGAAACGCCGGCAAACCGAGCAAGCGCGGGTGCGCGCCGAGGTGGATGCTGCCACGGCGGCGGAAGTGGGGCGCTATCAGGATATGATTCGCAGCAAGAT
The DNA here is from genome assembly GCA_020053195.1 of Sideroxydans sp. Taxonomy (GTDB): domain Bacteria; phylum Pseudomonadota; class Gammaproteobacteria; order Burkholderiales; family Gallionellaceae; genus Sideroxyarcus. Next base: position 11,134 of record JAGVNQ010000279.1, on the reverse strand, counting down.
ACGGCTTAAAATTGTGATGCCGCCGGATGTGCCGAAAAATGCCGAGGTGGTATTCAGGGTGACGCTGTTGCCGGGCGGAAAAGTGATGGATGTGGTGTTGTTGAAGAGCAGCGGCAATACGGCTTATGACGATGCGACCGAGCGCGCCATTTACAAGGCAGATACCTTGCCGTGGCCGACTGATGCGGAAATGCAAAAATTGTTCAGGGCGTTCCGTTTGACGATGCGGCCGACGGCCGATGCCGAACAGTTCGCCGTTCGTGCCGCGTCCAAAAAACCAATTTAGTTAGGGATTCCGAATATGCGCGGTGTGTTATGGCTCTGTTTAACGTTCGCTGTCTGGTCGGTGCAGGCCGAACTGAACATCGAAATCACCGGGGCGGGCGAGCATCAAACGCCCATCTCCGTGGTGCGTTTTGCCGGAGAAGCGCCGGGCGATTCCGGTCTCGCCAGCGTGATGGCCAACGACTTGATGCGCACCGGGCTGTTCAAGCTGGTTGATCCGGCAGGCAAAGCGCCGCATGAGCCGGGCGAGGTGAAGTACGCCGAGTGGGATGGGGTGGAAGCGGTGCTCATGGGCAGCATCAAAAAGCTGGACGGCGGCAACGTGCTGGTCAAGTACAGCTTGCTGGATTTGGTGCGGCGCACCGAGCTGGAAACGCAGGTGTTGATGGCGCAAGGCGACCAGACACGCGCCATCGCGCACCGCATCGCCGATATGGTCTATGAGCGCTTGACCGGCAGCGCCGGGGTGTTCGGCACGCGCATCGCTTACGTGAGCCGCGATCAGGGGCGTTTCCGGCTGGTGGTGGCGGACAGCGACGGTTACGGCGAGCAGAGTTTGCTGTCTTCCAACGAACCGATCATGTCGCCCGCGTGGTCGCCGGACGGCAAGCGGCTGGCTTACGTTAGCTTTGAGCAGCGGCGCGCCATGGTTTATGTGCAGACCCTGAGCACGCGCCAGCGCACTTTGTTGGCGAGCTTCCCCGGCAGCAACAGCGCGCCGGCGTGGTCGCCGGACGGCAATCAACTCGCGCTGGTGCTGACGCACGAAGGCAGCTCGCAACTGTATTTGATGAAAAACGACGGCAGCAATTTGCGCCGCATCAGCTTCAGCGGGACGATTGATACCGAGCCGAACTTCTCGCCGGACGGCAAATTCCTGTTATTCACCTCGGATCGCGGCGGCAGCGTGCAGATTTACCGGATGGCGCTGGACGGTGGCTCCGCCGAACGTTTGACCTATGACGGCGGCAACAATTTTTCCGCGCGTTATAGCCCGGACGGTAAAAGTTTCGTGTTCTCGCATTACGAGGGCGGCAAGTTTTACGTGGCGACGCAGGATTTTTCGAGCAAACAAATGCAAATTCTGACCGCCGGCGGCTGGGATAAAAAACCCAGCTTTGCGCCCAACGGCAAGCTGATCCTGTTTGGAAGCGAGTCGCAGGGTCGTGGTATATTGGCGACTATTTCCAGCGACGGCAGAGTGAAACAAAAAATGGTTGCCCAGTCTGGCGATATCCGCGAACCGACGTGGGGACCTTTCCAAAAACAATGACTGTTAAGAGGATGATGCGATGAAAAAATTGATGATAAGTCTGGTATTGCTCAATTTGTTGGCGGCGTGCGGCAGCAACCCGCCCAAAGCGGACGTGGCCGATGCTAAGCCAGCTCAAGCCGAACCGGCCACGGCTGCGCCAGTTGCGGTGGTTCCGATGGCGGCTCAGGCCACAGATACTCAGGCTGCAACCTCCTCCGCAGCGCCCGCAGCGGCAGCCAGCACCCCGGCTCAAACGGATACAGCGCCCGCCGCTACGCCAGAATCCGCTGCGGTAATGCCCGCAACGGCTACGAGCGCCGCGCAGGAAGCGCAATTCACCGACGAAGCCAGAGCCGCATCGGTGACAAGCGATAGCGCGCAAGGTGGGGGCAGTGTTTACTTCCCGTTCGATGTGGATGCGGTGCAAGCGGAGGACATGGACACTATCCTGATTCAAGCCAAAAATCTTTCCAGCCATGCAAGTTTGAGCGTGCGCGTCGAGGGCAATGCGGATGAGCGCGGCAGCAGCGAATACAATCTGGCTTTGGGGCAGCGTCGCGCCAATAACACCAAGCGCGCGCTGGTGCTGGGCGGAGCGCGTTCCGACCAGATCGAGACGGTCAGTTTCGGCGAAGAGAAGCCGCGCGCAACCGGCCACGACGAAGCCTCCTGGGCGCAGAACCGTCGCGCCGACATCCAGGTCGGCGAGTAATCCCCCGTGTTTAACTTGCGCTTTTTGCTATTGGGTTTGTGTCTGCTGAGCGGCCCCGCTGCAGCGGGGCTGTTTGCCGACGAAGACGCGCGCAAACAAGTTCAGGTGCTGGAGGCGCGCATTCTCAAGCTGGAAGAAGCGCTGGCCAAGTCCGAGGAAGACGGAAAAACGCGCATCCGCGCGCTGCTGGAACTGCAAATGCAGATGGATGCGCAGGCCGCCGAGATGCGCAAGCTGAACGGCCAGAACGAAGAGTTGGTACACAACCTGCAGGATGCCGAAAAGCGGCAAAAGGATTATTACGTCGATCTGGATTCGCGCTTGCGCCGCTTTGAATCGGGGACTGCGTCCGCGCTGCCGCCGGTGCCGGGGGCGAAGAGTGCGGCGGATGGCAGTAAAGATATTCCCACCAACCCGCTCGGGGAAAACAAAACTTTCGAGGCGGCTTACGGTTTGTACAAAGCCGAGAACTACCAGACTGCGGCCACCGCCTTCCGCGATTTCATCAAACAGTTCCCGCAATCGGTACATGAGGCCAACGTCAACTACTGGATGGGTAACGCCTATTTCCTGTCCAAGGAATACGCCAACAGCCTGGACAGCTATCAGGCGCTGGTCAGCAAATTCCAGGATCATCCGCGCGTGCCGGAAGCGATGCTGAACATCGCTGAGTGCCAACTGGAATTGAAGAACAAGTTTGCGGCACAAAAAACCTTGAAACAAATCATCGTGCAGTTCCCCGGAAGCGACGCGTCGGACAAAGCCAAGAAACGTCTCGCCACCATCAAGTAAGTTGATCGCAAGTTCATGACCTCTATAGCCGGCGCATCGTTGCGCATCAGCGAAATCTTTTTTTCTCTACAGGGCGAGACCAGCAGGGTGGGGCTGCCCACGGTGTTCGTGCGCCTGACCGGTTGCCCGCTGCGCTGTACCTATTGCGACACGAGCTATGCCTTCACGGGCGGTGAAACGATGACGCTGGCCGCTATTTTGCAGGAAGTGGCAAGCCATGCGCCGCGTTATGTGACGGTCACCGGCGGCGAGCCGCTGGCGCAAAAAAACTGCCTGCTGTTGCTGCGCGCCTTATGCGATGCGGGTTACCAAGTTTCGCTGGAAACCGGCGGCGCGCTGGATGTGCGCGGCGTGGATGCGCGCGTGGCCAAAGTGCTGGACATCAAAACGCCCGGCTCCGGCGAAATGGAAAAGAATTTGTGGGGCAATCTGGAGCATCTGCGCGCGCACGATGAAATCAAATTTGTGTTGTGCGACGAGGCGGATTACCAATGGGCGAAACAAGTGGTGAACGAGCACCAGCTCGTGCAACGCTGCGAAGTATTGTTCTCGCCCACGCAGGGACAGCTTGCGCCCAAAGACTTGGCGGAGTGGATATTGCGCGATCACTTGCCGGTGCGGATGCAAGTGCAGTTACACAAGATTTTGTGGGGCAACGAGGTGGGGCGCTGAGATGAAAAGCGAAATTGAGCCACGGATTAACACGGATGAAACACGGATAAAACCGAACGTCATGCTGGATTTGGTTTTTCACGAAAATAGTTTGCTTGGCTGCGAGAGAGACCGCTGTTTATCCGTGTTTCATCCGTGTGCATCCGTGGCCAAAAGGAATTTTGAATGAAACGTGCAGTAATACTACTTTCCGGCGGACTGGATTCCGCCACCGTGCTGGCGATGGCGCGCGCGCAGGGTTTCGAGTGTTACGCCCTGAGCGTGAATTACGGCCAGCGCCACCATGCCGAACTTGCCGCATCGCAGCGCGTGGCGCGCAAGCTGGGAGCGTTCGAGCACCGCGTCATCAGCATAGACCTCACCGCGTTCGGCGGCTCGGCGCTCACCGACGATAACATCGCCGTGCCGGAAAGCGCGAGCAGCGGCATTCCGCTGACTTATGTTCCCGCGCGCAACACCATCATGTTGTCGCTGGCGCTGGCGTGGGCGGAAGTGCTGCAAGCGCAGGATATTTTCTTTGGCGTGAACGCCGTGGATTATTCCGGCTACCCCGATTGCCGCCCCGAATTTGTGGCGGCATTTGAAAAGATGGCGAATCTGGCGACCAAAGCGGCGGTGGAAGGCAAACCGCTCACCCTGCATGCGCCGCTGTTGCATTTATCCAAAGCCGACATCATCAAGGAAGGCATCCGGCTGGGGGTGGATTACGCGCTAACCGTATCCTGTTATCAGGCCGACGAGGCCGGACACGCCTGCGGTCGCTGCGATTCCTGCCGCTTGCGCCGCGAAGGATTTCAATCCGCCGGAGTGCCAGATTCCACGCGCTATCGCAGCGAATAACAATGCGGTTTGTTTGTTTGACAGTCGAGGTCAAACCCGTATAATGCGCGCTCCTTTTTGCAGGGGTCGGTAGCTCAGTCGGTAGAGCAGCGGACTTTTAATCCGTTGGTCGCGAGTTCGAATCTCGCCCGACCCACCAGTTTCACCCAGTGCGGCGCAAGCCAACACTACGCCGCTTTAGCTCAGTTGGTAGAGCAACCGCCTTGTAAGCGGTAGGTCGTCAGTTCGAATCCGACAAGCGGCACCAAAAATAAAGCCTCGCAGAAATGCGAGGCTTTTTTCATTGGGGCGATCCAGGTCAGTGTTGATGCTTCGCCCAATCTCGCAGAACATCGTTTATGCGGGTTTGCCAGCCGCTCCCCATGGCTTTGAATTGTTCCAATATCTCGGTATCAATGCGAAGGGTTACTTGTTCTTTTATGCCGCTCCCTAGCGGCCTGCCGCGTATTCGCTTGAATTGGCTTAACTCTGCATCAGTCAATGGCAGATTGTCGGGGTCGGTAAGCGCGGCAGCTGTAATCTGCGCATCCTCATTGTTGGTGGGTCTAATTAGTTTCTTGCTCATAATCGTCAAACTCTCTTTGATTTGCTTTGCGCAAGCTGATTACTCTTCGCGCATTTTCACGGACAACATAAACCACGCAATAAAGCCTTTCACCTATCGCACCCAATGCAACCATGCGCGCTTCGCCATAATCGTGGCGGGTGTCTTGCCATATCAATGCGTCATCCCATTCCAGCTTTGCAGCATCAGACAATGGCACGCCATGCTTGCTTTGGTTTGCCTTGTCTTTTGCTGCGTCGAAAGTGATTTGCATAGCGTTTAATGTAGTTACGTTTATTGGGCCAGTCAAGGAATATTTCCCAACCTACATCACGGCTGTTCAATCTGCGAACAACACGCTTTTGAAGCATATTTGAAAATGCCACTGCTCGGGAAGGCGCATGGATGCTTGATCTACGTTGTGTGCAACGTGTAGATGCCCTATCCATGCGCTTCTTCACGAGGTGTGGGTCGGAAAATTTGAATTTTTACCGGATTCCCCTCTTACCGCCCCGGTCAATTGGCTTAAGACTTTCTTAAGTCTCTGCCGTTATCCTGCGCTCCAGTTGAATCGAGGAGTGTTTATATGAAGTCTCCACTTTGGGTTGTCGTACTGTCTGCGCTGCTGTCGCTTGGTATGCTGATGCCTGCCGCCGCAGATGACGATGGCGAACGTCGCGGTGAGCATTTCGGCGAATGGTTCAAGAGCCGGGGCGGCGGCGAGAACCGGGGCAAGCCCATCCAGCCCGCGCGGGTGAATGTCACATTCCAGCAGGAATGTTCGGCTTGCCACGTGGCGTATCAGCCGGGGCTGTTGCCCGCAGAATCCTGGCGCAAGATCATGTCCGGGCTGGACAAACACTTTGGCACTGACGCTTCGTTGTCGGTCGAAGAGAGCGACGAGATCAGCGGATATTTGGTCAACAATGCTTCCAACCGCTGGAAGGTGGACACTTCGCCCATGCGTGTCACCGAGTCGGCCTGGTTCAAACGCAAGCACGACGAACATGAAATCCGCCCCCAAGTATGGAGCAACCCCAAGGTAAAAAGCCCGGCCAATTGCGCCGCTTGCCACCCCGATGCGGACAAGGGCGATTACGAGGAACACCGGGTCAGGATTCCCCGCTGATTGGAGATGGGGCGGGAGCAACGTACCATGCGGTACGACCAAATATAACGGGAGTGGAAGATGCGCATTCTGCTGGTTGAAGACGATGCCCTGCTGGGCGATGCCATTCAGGCGGGACTGAAACAGTCCGGCTATGCGGTTGACTGGATGCGCGACGGCTTGTCGGCGGATCAGGCGCTGTCCAGCGAGACCTTTGCGGCGGTGGTGCTGGATCTGGGTTTGCCGCGTTTGTCCGGTCTCGACGTGTTGCTGCGCCTGCGCGCGCGCGGCGATGTGATTCCGGTGTTGATTTTGACCGCGAAAGATACCGTGCAAGACCGCATCAAAGGACTGGATGCGGGCGCGGACGATTATTTGTTGAAGCCGTTTGATTTGGGCGAACTTGCGGCGCGTTTGCGCGCGTTGATCCGCCGCGCCAGCGGCAAAGCGGAGCTGTTGTTGCAGGCAAACGGTGTGTCGCTCGATCCAGCCGCGCATCGCGTGACCTATCACGATCAGTTGGTCGAATTGTCGCCCAAGGAGTTTGCGGTGTTACACGCGCTGATCCTGTCCGCCGGCAAAGTGCTGTCGCGCGCCCAGCTCGAAGAGCGGCTTTACGCGTGGGGCGAAGAAGTGGAAAGCAATGCGGTGGAAGTCCACATCCACCATTTGCGGCGCAAGCTGTTCCCCGAATTAATCGTCACCATACGCGGCGTGGGCTATTTGATTCCGCTGGTCAAGGAGGCCTGACATGTGTTGCTCCGCTTCGTTGCGTCGCCGTTTGATGATGCTGGTGCTGGCCACGGTCACGCTGGTCTGGTTGGGCGCGACCGCTTACACCTATTACGACGCGCGCCACGAGTTCGGCGAAGTGCTGGATGCGCATCTGGCGCAGGAAGCCGCGTTGCTGGCGGTGCAGGCCGAACACGAAATCGCCGAACTGGATACCGACCATGCGCCGCTGTTGCATAAATACGCGCGCAAAGTGGCTTTCCAAATCTGGGAAGACGGGCAGTTGCTGCGTATGCATACCGACAACGCGCCGCAACAACATCTGGCCGGAGAAGAGGCCGGGTTCAGCGACAGCGTGGTGGACGGGGTGCGCTGGCGCGTGTTTACGTTCTGGGACGAATCCGGCGAATACCTGATCCACGTTGCGCAGCAGGCCGAAGCGCGCGAAGAACTGTCGGGCGACCTCGCGGGCAATCTGCTAATGCCTTTGTTGTTTTCGCTGCCGCTGCTGGCGCTGCTGCTGTGGTTGGCGGTGACCAACGGTCTGCGCCCGCTGGGCAAACTGGCGGCGGAAGTGGGGCGGCGCGACCCGCAAACGCTGTCGCCGCTGGACGCGAGCGCCGCCCCCAGCGAAGTGTTGCCGCTGATTGAAAGGCTCAATCAGTTGTTCGCGCGTATCGAGTCCACCATGCAACAAGAGCGGCGCTTTACGGCGGATGCCGCGCACGAATTGCGCACGCCGGTGGCGGCGATCAAAGCGCAGGCGCAAGTGGCGCGCGCCGCGACCGGCGACGCAGAGCGCCAACATGCGCTAAATAACGCGATCGTGGGCTGCGACCGCGCCACGCATCTGATCGAGCAACTGTTGACGCTGGCGCGGGCAGATGCGCCGGAAGCCGCCGTCATCGAGTCCTGCCGCCTGCAAGCGCTCGCCGCCGACGAAATCGCATCTATTGCCCCGGCGGCGCTGGAGAGAAACATTCACATCGAGTTGGTCGCGGGCGACGTGCCCGTGTTTGGCGGCAATCCCGGCCTGCTGCGCGTGTTGTTGCGCAACCTGGTCGATAACGCGGTGAAACACACGCCGCCTGGCACATCGGTTCGGGTAGGCGTGCGCCAAGAGGGAGATAAAACCGTGCTGTCGGTATGCGACGACGGGCAGGGGATTCCCGAAGGGGAAATGGAAAAAGTGGCCGAACGTTTTTATCGCTCTCTCGACACCCAGGCCAGCGGCAGCGGACTGGGTTTATCCATCGTGCAACGCATAGCCGAAGTCCACCGCGCATCGCTGCAATTCGCGCAGAACGAAAACGGGCGCGGCTTGTGTGTGACGGTGACGTTTCCGCTGGATGTGCAGGTTGAATCAAACAAGAAGAATTGAGCCACGGATTAACACGGATGAAACACGGATTAACTACAGAGGTGAGTCGCAACGCTTGTGTTAATTCCAAGCAGTTCATTTGCGTCGCCTCCACTCCTTCCCCTTGCAGGGGGAAGGTTGGGATGGGGGTAGAGTTGTGGAACAGCCACGTTTCTACCCCCACCCTAGCCCTCCCCCTGCAAGGGGGAGGGGATGTGGGGCTAACAAAGATTTCAGAAAGGGCAAGATGAGAATGACCGAAACAGCACGCCGTCCTCAAACCCGCGCAAATTCAAGCGCGGGTTCAGGCCGTGCCGAATTTGGTTTCCACCAGCACGCCGATTTCCTTGAGGAAGGGGGTGGGCAAAATGCCGCCCGCGCAGACGATGATGGCATCGTTGGGAATGTCGAATTTCTGCCCGTCTTGTTCCAGCACCAGTTTGTCTTTTTCGATCAATTTGACGCTGGACTTCAGGCGCACGTCGATTCTGCCGCTGTCGCTCATCTCTTTCAGGCGCTCGCGGTTTTTCGGTTTGCCGCGACCGAAGGCATCGCTGCGGTAGGACAGCGTCACCGTCGTGCCGGGTTGTTCGGCAATCGCAATCGCCGCTTCCAGCGCGCTGTCGCCGCCGCCCACCACCAACACGTGTTGGTTTTTGTATTGCTCGGGGTCGATCATGCGATACACGACTTTGGCTTGCTCTTCGCCGGGCACGCCCAGTTTGCGCGGCGTGCCGCGACGGCCAATGGCCAGCAACACAGCGCGCGTTTTGTATTCGCCTTTGCCGGTTTTAACGATGAAGCCGCTGTCGGTTTTGACGATGCTTTCCATGCGTTCGTTGAAGCTGAGTTTCATGCCGGTTTTATCAATGATGCCTTGCCAGAATTCCAGCAGTTTTTCCTTGCTGACTTCCTTGAAACGCATCTCGCCGACGACGGGCAATTTCACCGGCGCGGTCATCACCACTTTGTTGCGCGGATACTGGAAGATACAGCCGCCGAGCGAGGTGTCCTGCTCGATGGTGATGTGGCGCAATTTGTGTTCCATCGCGCCCAGCGTGGCGGCGAGTCCGGCGGGACCCGCGCCGATAATCACCACATCGTAGTCGTTGCTGCTGCCCTTGAGTTTTGCGATGGAGTCCATGGCTTGCGTGCCCTGCGTGGCTGCTTTGCGGATCAGCCCCATGCCGCCCAACTCGCCCGCGATGAAAATGCCGGGCACGTTGGTTTCAAACGTCGGGCTGACTTGCGGGATGTCCATGCCGCGCCGCTCCGTACCGAACACCAGCGTGATCGCATCGTGCGGACAGGCCGCCGCACACGCGCCGTGGCCGATGCAATGCGTTGGGTTAATCAGCACCGCTTTGCCGTGGATCATGCCGATCGCGCCTTCCGGGCAAGCCGGGATGCAACTGCCCGAACCCAGGCAACGGTTGGGGTCAATCTCGGGATGCAGCGACGAAGGTTCGGTCAAGCCGGCCTCGATGGCTTCGTTCATGATTTCGACGGCCTCGTTTTCTTTTTTCTTTCTGCCGCTCAGATAAAAATAAACGATGACGGCCAGCGGAATCAGATAAATGGAGTAGTCAAAAATATTCATGATGGGGTATATGTGAATTCGGGATTTGAAAGTGGTGCGGATTGTATCAACACCGCCCGAACTGTGAAGCGGCGGAATGTAAAACTAATAAATTGTTCGAGCGGTGCTGCCCACCTACAATCCGCAACCCGAAAAATTCCGGCTTTCTTTTGAAGAGGTAACAATGAGAAATAAAAACCAATCCGAACATTTGCGCTGGATGATTTTTATCGGCATCGTCGGTATCGTCACCATCGCCGGATATTTTGTGCTGTACCCGCAGACCTGGTTCAAGCCGGGCGAAGAGTTGTTCGACACGGGTTACAACCTCGGCCTCGCGGGCGGTTTGATGATGCTCACGCTGTTGCTTTATCCGTTGCGCAAGCGCGTCAAATTTTTTGAGAACTTCGGATTTTTGCCGTCGTGGTTTAAATGGCACATGGTGCTGGGCATTCTGGGGCCGCTGACCATCGTGTTCCATTCCACTTATCACGTGTATATCCCGTTCATCCACCCCATCGGTTCGCCCAACGCGGCGGTGGCGATGTTGTGTATGTTGCTGGTGTCCGGCAGCGGTACGTTCGGGAGATTTTTCTACACCAAAATTCACCACGGGCTGTACGGCAGGCAAACCACGGTGAATGAATTACGCGCCGAAATGGAACAAAAGGGCGACGTGAAGTCGGTGTTCAGCTTCGCGCCCTCGGTCGAAAAAGCGCTGGATGAATTCCGCGTGTCCGCCGAAGGATACGCCAAGGAATCCGGCTACGGTTTCGCCAACTTTATCCGTGTGGGCTGGAATGCTTCCGCGTTGTCGCGCGCGCTGTCCAAAGAAATCCAGCAGATCATGCTGGCACAAGCCAAAGAGAAAAATTTCAACGCGCAGCAAATGGCGGGCATGGAACCGCTGTTGCAGGAGTACCGCGAAAAAATCGACGCGTATCTTGGCGCGGTGCGCGATGCCGCGCAGTTCCGCACTTATGAGCGGCTGTTTTCGTGGTGGCACATTTTCCACATTCCGCTGGTTTACATGATGGTGTTCAGCGCGTTTTATCACGTGTACGCCGTTCACGCTTATTGAGAAACTTCTGACGTTAAATGAAACAAACACACGACATTGAGCCACGGATGAACACGGATGAAACACGGATAACCCCGAAAAATCCATTAGAGCAAAACCTGCTCCTTCCCCTCTGCAAAGAGGAGAGAACATCCGTGTTTCATCCGTGTTCATCCGTGGCTAATAAAGGTTTTT
>JAGVNQ010000100.1 GCA_020053195.1 Sideroxydans sp. | reverse complement strand
AGTCTTTCCGGCAAGGTGGTGATCCAGCAGTAAACGCATCAGTTGTTTGCTCTGGCGCGCGCTGTTCGCGTCGCGGTAATCGTCGGCAGCCATGTCCAGCAAGGTCTTGCCCGATACCGGCATACCATGTCTTGCATCGTCCGTTTCCTCAATCGCGCCGCGTTCAAGTATGAAGCAGTAATTTTTTTCCGGGGCTATGGGTTTGCCGCTGCCCGCCTCGGTTTCCAGCGTCAGCGCGTAACCCAATTCTTGCAGCAAATGTTTCTCGAAGCAGCGCAAGGTGAATGCGTGATCTTCTTCCTGCGCCAAGCGCTGCAAGGTCTGCTGATAATAATCGAACAGACTTTGGTGCGGATCGTCGCGCGCCATCAGGTTGAGCAACAGTTCGTTCAGATAGAAGCCGCACATCAGCGCCGTGCCCCGCAACTGTGGCTGGCCGCCCTGCCACTCCGCGCTATGCAACGTGCGTAATTCGTGTTTGCCGAACCAGCTCATGGTCAGCGGCTGAAAATTCATCAGCAGGCCGCGCAATGCCGATCTCGGTCGCCTTGCTCCGCGTGCCACCAGCGGCACGCGCCCGTGCTGCCGACTGAACACTTCCAATACCAGACTGGTCTCGCGAAACGGGTAGCTGTGCAGTACGAAGGCGGGCTCGTCTTGAATGCGCTGTTTGGAGGGAACGTTACTCATACCCCAGCGATTTCAGCATCTGCGCGCTGTCCGCCCAGCCGCTGCGGACTTTGACGAACACTTCGAGATAAACTTTTCCGTCAAAAAGTTTTTCCATATCAAGGCGCGCTTGGGTGGCGATCTCTTTGAGCTTTTCGCCTTTGCTGCCGATGAGCATGGCTTTGTGCGCGTCTTTATCCACCAGAATCGCGGCATGGATGCGGCGCAGCTTGCCTTCGAGTTTGAACTGTTCGATCACCACGCTGACCGAGTACGGCAGCTCTTCGCCGGTGAAGCGGAATATTTTTTCGCGCAACAATTCGGCGGCGAGGAAACGTTCGTTGCGGTCGGTGATTTCATCCTCGCCGAACAGGTGTTCACCTTCTGGGATATAGGGGCGAATGGCATCGAGCAAGGTGTCGAGATGTTTGCCTTGGCGCGCGCTGATCGGGACGATGGCGGCGAAGTGGCGCAGGGCGGACAATTTTTCGATGAAGGGCAACAGCTCGGCTTTGTCGGCCAGCAAGTCCGCTTTGTTGATAACCAGAATCACCGGGCGGTCTTGCGGCAACAGTTCCAGCACTTGCTGGTCGCGTTCGTCGAACTGGCGCGCTTCGAGCACGAACAACACCACGTTCACTTCGCGCAGACTGCTGGTCACCACACGGTTCATGCTGCGGTTCAGCGCATTGGTGTGTTGTGTCTGGAAACCCGGCGTATCGACGAACACGAATTGCGTTTTATCTTCGGTCAGGATGCCGGTGATGCGGTGGCGCGTGGTTTGCGCTTTGCGCGAGGTGATGCTGATTTTTTGCCCGATGAGATGATTGAGCAAAGTCGATTTGCCCACGTTGGGGCGGCCTACGATGGCGATGAAGCCGCTGTGTGTGTTTTGGGTTTCGGTCATGGTTTTTGGGTGATCTGTAAATAAGCCTTTTCGGCGGCGATTTGTTCGGCGATGCGGCGGCTTGCCCCTTCGCCTTGCGTGTTCAGTTTCAGCTTGGCAATGTCGCAGGAAACAACGAAGGTCTGCGCATGCGCTTCGCCTTTAATCTCGACCACATGGTATTGCGGCAATGCCAGCTTGTGGCCTTGCAGATATTCCTGCAACAAGGTTTTGGCATCTTTGCCCAACGTTTGCAGGTCGGCTTGCGCGATGAACGGCACATACAGACCCAGCACCACTTTTTCCGCCGCCGCAAAATCCGCATCCAGCCACACCGCGCCGAACAAGGCCTCCAGCGCATCGGCCAGAATCGACGGACGGCGAAAACCGGCGCTTTTACGTTCACCCTCGCCCAGTAACAGTTGCTCACCCAAATTCAGTTGTTGCGCCAGAATCGCCAAGGTCTGCTGGTTGACCAGGTTGGAGCGCAAGCGCGACAAATCACCTTCCGGCAGCTCGGGGTAGGTATCGAAAAGATACTTGGCAACGGTGCAGTTCAGCACACTGTCGCCGAGAAATTCCAAACGTTCGTTGTGGGCAGAGCTGTAGCTACGGTGCGTCAGCGCGCGCTGCAACAACAACGGCTGCGCGAACTGATATCCAAGCTGCTTACACAATGCCGCGTGCTTCATCGAAATAATTATGAGCTGCTCGCATTGAATTCAATGATCAACGAAATATTGGCGATCAGCGGCTTTTTGACGGGATAGCTTGCACTCAGTCTCAACGGGCCTTCGCCCTTTTCAATCTCAACATCTTCCGCCGAAATGACGGTAATTCCTTCAACGCTGGCGCGTTTATTGAACGACTGCCTGATTTCATTTGATGTTGCATCCGCCATGGCAGGATCAGTGGCAATAGCCTTGAAAATGCTTTCTATTTCCGCATTTTGTATGTAGGCCGGAACGGTTTTCATGGCAAACATCACCGCAAAAATCACCACCGAAACCACAAAGAAAAATAACAGGAAACTAAAGCCCCGCTGACTACGCTTTATCGATTTCATCGTTTTTTCCTTTCTCTGGATTTAATCAACAGACAATCCTATGCGTTCCATTTCACCAAAATTCATCCAGATGAAAAACGCCTTGCCCACAATCAACTCGTCCGGCACAAAACCCCAATAGCGGCTATCGCGGCTGTTATCGCGGTTGTCGCCCATCATAAAATAATGCCCTGCCGGAACCGTGCAACTCATCTCCAACTCGCTATAACTGCAAGACTCATATTGCGGGAATTCATCCACATTGCCCAGATGAATTTGCGGCAAATCCGGGTTGGTTAATATGACATGCTCCCGAGCACCCAGATTCTCCCGGTAACGCTCGGTGTGAAGGAAACGCAAACCGCTTTCGACATAATTGTAATCGCCGTCGCGCTGCTGCGTCTGCTCAGCCCCATTTATCCAGAGTTTTTTGTCGCGGTAAACAATACGATCACCCGGCAATCCGATCACGCGCTTGATGTAATCCGTGGAAGGATTGTTCGGAAAACGGAACACCATCACGTCGCCGCGTTGCGGCTGGTTTAATTCGACGATTTTTTTGTTAATGATGGGCAAACGCAAACCGTAGGTATAACGATTGACCAGAATGAAATCGCCCACATGCAGGGTCGGCAGCATTGAGCCGGAAGGAATCTTGAACGGTTCAACCACGAAGGAACGCAGAAAAAACACGGCCAAGATCACCGGGAAAAAACTTTTGGAATATTCCACCCACCACGGCTCGGCAATTTCCTTGGTGCGTTTCTGGCGCAACACATAGATGTCCAGCAGCCAGATCACTCCGGTCAGCAACAGCAATACGAACATGATTAACGCAAAGGTCATTTCTGCTTTTCCAATATTTTATTTGTCGTCAACGCGCAAAATGGCGAGGAAAGCTTCCTGCGGAATTTCCACGTTGCCCACTTGTTTCATGCGTTTTTTGCCGGCTTTTTGTTTTTCCAGCAATTTGCGCTTGCGTGAAATATCACCGCCGTAACATTTTGCCAATACGTTTTTGCGTAATGCCTTAACGTTCTCACGCGAGATGATGTTAGCGCCGATGGCGGCCTGGATCGCCACATCGAACATCTGGCGCGGGATCAGTTCGCGCATCTTGGCTGCAACTTCGCGTCCGCGATACTGGCTGTTGGCGCGGTGTACGATGATGGACAGCGCATCCACCTTGTCGCCGTTGATAAGCATATCCACCTTGACCACGTCCGCCGTGCGATATTCCTTGAACTCGTAATCCATCGAAGCATAACCGCGCGACACCGACTTCAGCTTGTCGAAAAAGTCCATCACGATCTCGCCCATCGGCATCTCGTATTGCAGCAACACCTGTTTGCCGTGATAGCTCATATCGAGTTGCACGCCGCGTTTCTGCGTGCACAGCGTGATCACAGCGCCCACATATTCCTGCGGCATGTACAAATTGACGTGCACGATAGGTTCGCGGATTTCCTCGATCTTGGACACCTCCGGCATCTTGGACGGGTTATCCACCAGCAGCACCGTACCGTCGCGCATCACCACTTCGTAAATGACCGTCGGCGCAGTGGTAATCAAGTCCATATCGAACTCGCGTTCCAAGCGCTCCTGCACAATCTCCATGTGCAACAGCCCTAGGAAGCCGCAGCGAAAACCGAAGCCCAGCGCCTGCGAAACTTCCGGCTCGTATTGCAGCGAAGCATCGTTCAGCTTGAGTTTTTCCAGCGAGTCGCGCAGCGCTTCATATTGGTTGGATTCCACCGGAAACAATCCGGCGAAAACCTGCGGCTGCACTTCCTTGAAGCCGGGCAAAGCGGTTGTTGCGGGTCGCGTCAGCGAGGTGACGGTGTCGCCGACTTTGGCATCTTTCAGCTCCTTGATACCCGCGATGACGAATCCCACCTGACCGGCGGACAGCGATTCGCGCGCCTGCGATTTCGGGGTAAACACGCCCACGCTTTCAGTCAGATGTTGCGCGCCGTTGGCCATGAACAGAATCTTGTCTTTGGGTTTGAGCGTGCCGTTGACGATGCGCACCAGCATCACCACGCCGACGTAGTTGTCGAACCATGAGTCCACGATCAGCGCTTGCAAGGGCGCAGTAACATCGCCTTTGGGCGGCGGCACTTTGACGATAAGCGCCTCAAGCACATCTTGCACGCCCAGACCGGTCTTGGCAGAGCAATGCACCGCATCATGCGCGTCAATGCCGATCACATCTTCGATCTCGGCGATGGCGTTCTCGGGATTGGCCGAGGGCAAGTCGATTTTATTCAGTACCGGAACGACTTCCACGCCCAAGTCAAGCGCGGTATAGCAATTTGCCACGGTCTGCGCCTCGACCCCTTGCGAGGCATCCACCACCAGCAGCGCGCCTTCGCAGGCAGACAGCGAACGCGAAACTTCATAGGAAAAGTCCACGTGTCCCGGCGTGTCGATCAGGTTGAGGTTATATATCTGCCCGTCGCGCGCCTTGTAACTCAGCGCGGCGGTCTGCGCCTTAATGGTGATGCCGCGCTCGCGCTCGATGTCCATCGAATCCAGCACTTGCGCTTCCATCTCACGGTCGGATAAGCCGCCGCACAAGTGGATGATGCGGTCTGCCAGCGTTGATTTGCCGTGGTCGATGTGGGCGATAATGGAAAAATTACGGATATGTTGCATGAGGCTCAAAATATAAATCCCGTCAAAAGCGGCTGCTTCGCAAAGCGCGGATTCTAGCCGATTTTGACGGGCGACGTGGTCAGACCTTGGGCGGCTTTAGTTCGCTTCTAAAAATTCAAAATTCTAAGCAAGACAAGGCGCGAACAAAAAATTGCGACGCAGCATATGATGGATATGTAAGGAGCAATTTTTTGTGAGCAACACAGTATTGCGACGAAGTTTGGATTTTTAGAGGTGGACTTTACTTCTCGTCGAGCCGGATAGGCACATATACCGTGCCGTCGTTGCGGCGCACCAGCAAGGCGATGTTGCGGCCTTGCGGCACTTTCTTAAGCACCTCGTTAAATTGCTCCACCGAGCGAATCACGATATTGCCGATGGCAAGAATCACGTCGCCGCGCTGCAATTCACTGCGCGCCGCCGCGCCTTTGACCTCTTCCACCAGCAAGCCGCCTTCCACTTCCAGTTCGGCCTTCTGCTCTTCATTCAATACCCGCACGGTCAGCCCGAGGCGGCTGACACTTTGCGAACTGGCATCAACCGCTTTGTTGCTTTGCGCAAGCTGTTTCTCGGCAGCATCCTGAATTTCGCCAACCACGAGGGAAACATCGAGCGTGCTGCCTTTGCGCCAGAGTTGCACCACCACTTTTTCGCCCGGCTTGGTGACCGCCACGATACGCGGCAAATCGGCGGAACTGCCAATCGCTTTGCCGTTAAATTTCAGAATTACATCGCTGGCCAATATCCCGGCTTTGTCCGCCGGACCGGCTTTTTCCACACCTGAAATCAGCGCGCCTGCCGCCTTGACCAAGCCAAACGAATCCGCCAGTTCGCGCGTGACTTCCTGAATAGTGACCCCGATGCGACCGCGCGTGACTTTACCGCTGGAGCGCAACTGATTGACCACGTCCATCGCCACATCAATCGGAATTGAGAACGACAGCCCCATATAACCGCCGGAACGGCTGTAAATCTGGGAATTGATGCCGACCACCTCGCCGTTCATATTGAACAGCGGCCCGCCCGAATTGCCGGGGTTGATCGCCACGTCGGTCTGAATGAACGGCACAAAATTTTCCTGCGGCAGGGAGCGCCCCTTGGCGCTGACAATCCCGGCGGTCACGCTGCTGTCGAAGCCGAAAGGCGAACCGATGGCCAACACCCATTCACCGACCTTGAGCAACTCGGGGTTTCCCAACGTGACCTTGGGCAATCCGCTCGCCTCTATCTTGAGCAATGCCACATCGGTGCGTTTGTCCGTGCCGATCACTTTGGCTTTGAATTCGCGTTTGTCGGTCAAGCGCACGGTGATTTTGTCGGCTCTGTCCACCACATGCGCGTTGGTCAGAATGTACCCGTCTGCGCTGATGATAAAACCCGAGCCCAGCGATTGCGATTCCTGCTCGCGCGGCATTTGCGGGGCAAAGCGGCGGAAAAACTCATAAAACGGATCGTTCTCCGGCAAATTCGGCATACCGCGATACATTTGCGGCGCGCTGATAATTTGCGTGGTGCTGACGTTCACTACCGCCGCGCCTTGTTTTTCCACCAACTCGGTAAAGTCCGGCAGATCCTTGGCCACCGCCGATTGCATGAACATCCCCAACAGGACGAGAAAAAACAACCTCATAAGCATGATGTGACTGTCTCCTGATAAATCAACAATTAATTCCCGGATCGCGGGTTCACAACGGATGACACTACCGCCCGCCCCACTTGTGATGTCGATAGTTTCGCCAAAATAAAACCCAGCAACAATCCGACACCGGCCCCGGCAGCGGCATAAGCATCGCGTAAAGCCGCCTCGCCTGCAAAGGTGCCACCCGCGATTCCGCCAACCAACAGCAGCAGCAGCGGTAACGCGTACAGTTTCATCGCGCCGCGCAGCACCACACCGTCCGGCAATGACACCAAAACTTCGTCGCCCACCTTGGCCCGCGCTTCGTTGCGGACTTTGAACCGGCGCGGCTCGCTGCTACAGAATAATTTACTCAGCGTGCCGCTACCGCAACCTCCCTCGCTGCTACAGTGACCGCATCCCCCGCCCAATGCCTGAACCGATGCTTCATCACCTTGCACTTCAACCACAATCGCGCGCATTTCCAACATCATTGCTGTCCCGCGTAACGCACCGAATCAGAAATTTGGATCACCGTTCTGGCAGGCACTCCGCCCACCACCGTGACCAAAGAATCTCCGACGAGGCGACTATACACATTGACTGCGCCCATTCTCGCCAGCCCTATCTGAAAATGGGGAGTGCCATTCATTTTTTCAATAAACACCGAAATTCCCGCCAAGCCGTCGGAATACACCAGATGAATGACTGGCTCGCTGTCCACGCGGAAAGTGCGACGCATTTCCTGAATCTTTTTGAAACCCGCCGGAATCGCGTCAACCTGCCAGCCGCAAGGCGTTTCGAGCAACTCAATAATATGTGGATGCGGTGTTTGGACCTGCGCCCCCACCTCCTCGCGCACAGTTTTCTCGCGCAAAATCCAATCGCGTTCAATATTGCCGCTGATCTTCAATTGCATGAAGGCGTATTGCTCGATAATGCTGCCCCGGTCATCCAGTACCACCATCTTCAGCAACAAGCCTGTGTCGTCGTGAGCCCACATCTTGCGGGAATATCGCAAATTGTCACGCGGTTGAAAAATCAGGGAGTGCGCATGAAAACCTGCAATTACTTCATCCTCTTCGCGCCTGACCGTGTAATTTTCTTGCAGACTTGAAAGTTGTTCCGGCAATAACGCGGGAAACGAAGGTCTTATTCTCCGCTTATCCAGTTTGATCCTGTGTCCATCCGCAAAAAGCCACACTTGATCATTTCTGCGAATGAGTACCCGTTTTCCGCCGTCCAATTCTTCCAGTCTCTCGTGTTCGCCGTCTTTATCGGACACATGGACGACCTTTGACATCCCGACATACTCACCCGACTGATGTACAAACACTCCGCTAAAATCGGTTTTTTTCGCTGCGGTTACCCAGGTTTTCAGCCACTCCGTTTCTTCGGACGGCAGAACATCGGCCGTTGCCGATACCGAACCGAGAAGAATCAAAACGGAAAGAAAAACGCCGGACTGTTTCATCGCGCTGTGCATTATCGACCGGCTACGGCATGAATATAGGCGGCAGCGCCATTCGCTTCAGTCACGGGAGAAAATTCCTGGTGCGCCATCAGATAATCGTCGGCTTGTGCGGAAACCGGCTTTACCGCACTGAATTGCGGTATAGAGGCGATTTGCGGGGCGGGTTCGTTGCCGACCTGTATCGACAACCATGCCACTAGAGCTAATGCCATCACCGAGGCGACTGCGGAAAGGGCAAAGTTTCTGACGCGTTGAGAGGTGCGGCTATGCGGGGCGAATACGGTGGGTTCTGCCTGCAATCGTTCGTGGAAAGATTTGCCGAAACTCTTGCAGACATGGTCGGGTTGTCGCAGCGCGTCACCGATCAGATGATAGTGCGCCCAATCCTGTCGGGCATCCGGGTGGCGTTTGAGCTTGTCAAAGAAGACATCCGCCTGGTCTTCGAACATTTCCCCGTCCATCAATTCAGATATTTCCTGCTTCATCTTCACCACCTTGTATTTTCGCTAGTACCCAACAGCGGGCGCAGGTTGCTTGCAATCGCCTCGCGCGCCCTGAAAATCCTCGACCGCACCGTGCCGATCGGACAATCCATCACCGACGCGATCTCTTCATAACTCAGCCCTTCGATTTCACGCAACGTCAGCGCGGTACGCAAATCATCGGGCAACTCTTGCAGCGAGGAATTAACCACGGCCACCACTTGCTTGCTCATCAACTCGTTCTCGGGAGTTGACACTTCGTGCAACAGCGACGCATCCTCAAAATCTTCCGACTCTTCCGCATCAAAAGTGCTACTGGTCGGTACGCGCCGACCTTGCGATACCAGATGATTTTTGGCGGTATTGATACCGATCCGGTACAACCAGGTATAAAACGCGCTGTCCCCGCGAAATGCCGGCAAAGCGCGGTACGCCTTTATAAAAGCATCTTGCGTGACATCTTCCGCTTCGGCGGCATTCCTCACAAAACGCGAGATCAACCTGCCCAAGCGGCGCTGATACTTTGCCACCAACAATTCGAACGCGTGCTTGTCGCCGCGTTGCGCGCGTTCCACCAACTGTTGATCGACCTCCCTGTCACCCATGCCGTTTCCCGGATTAGAATATTTGAACCACTATACGTGGCTCGCCAGTATAACCGGACGGGTACACATCGTCAGCCTTGCCCGTAACGCTTGGATGGACAGCGCCCATATTATTTAGTTCATTTTTACGATTGATCGGCAAGTTTTGCTATAGTCCGAACAATGAATCACACCTCACTACTTCACTGACGTGCTGCGCTTTGACACTCTCATTATCGGAAGCGGGTTAGCCGGCTTATCGCTGGCGCTCAAACTTGCGGACCAGCAAAAGGTCGCCATCGTCACCAAAAAAACCATGTTGGACGGGGCAAGCGCTTGGGCGCAAGGCGGAATCGCTGCGGTACTGAGCCCGGAAGACAGCGTGGAAGAGCATATTCGCGACACGCAAACCGCCGGTGCCGGGCTATGCGATCCCGTCACGACGCGCTTCGTCGTGGAACGCGGCGCTTCCGCCATCCATTGGCTGATTAATCAGGGCGTACCTTTTTCCAAGGAAGACAATGGCGGCAACGACTACCATCTCACGCGGGAAGGTGGTCATAGTCACCGCCGCATCATCCACGCCACGGATGCGACCGGGAAAGCGGTGCAACAAACGTTATTGGAAAAAATCCTCGCCCACCCAAATGTGACTGTGCTCGAACATCACATCGCTATCGACCTGATTACTGGAAAAAAAATCGGCATCCCGGATCAACGCTGCCAAGGTGCGTATATCCTCAACACCGCAAAAGGCGAAGTGCTGACGGTAGCCGCGAGCAATACGGTGCTTGCCACTGGAGGGGCGGGGAAAGTTTATCTCTACACCACCAACCCGGACACAGCCACCGGCGATGGCATCGCCATGGGATGGCGTGCCGGTTGCCGCGTGTCCAACATGGAATTCATGCAGTTTCACCCGACCTGCCTGTATCACCCGCATGCCAAATCCTTCCTCATAAGCGAAGCGGTGCGCGGTGAGGGGGGATTGTTGAAACTTCCCGACGGCACCAGGTTTATGCCTTGGCATGATGCGCGTGCCGAACTGGCTCCGCGCGACGTGGTGGCGCGCGCCATCGACTACGAAATGAAAAAACGCGGTTTGGATTGTGTCTATCTGGACATCTCGCATCAGCCAGAATCCTTCTTGCGCGAACACTTCCCCAATATTTACGCCCGCTGTTTGTCGCTGGGGATCGATATCGCAAAGCAGCCCATCCCGGTGGTTCCCGCCATGCACTTCACCTGCGGCGGCCTGATGACCGACTTGTCTGCCCGTACCGACGTAAATAATCTGTATGCCATCGGCGAAACTGCTTGCACCGGGTTGCACGGGGCCAACCGTCTGGCCAGCAATTCGCTTCTGGAATGTCTGGTATTTGCCGAAGCGGCGGCGCAAGACATTCTCGGCAAACCGGCTCCGGCGCTGACGGCACTTCCTGCGTGGGATGAAAGCCGTGTCACCGATGCGGACGAGACGGTGGTGATCTCGCACAACTGGGACGAGTTGCGCCGTTTTATGTGGGACTATGTCGGCATCGTGCGCACCACCAAACGTTTGCAGCGTGCCCAGCATCGCATCAAATTGCTGCACGAAGAAATTAACGAGTATTACTGCAATTTCCACGTCACTGCCGATTTGCTCGAACTGCGCAATCTGGTCATGACCGCCGATCTCGTCGTACAAAGCGCCTTGTCACGCCACGAAAGCCGAGGGTTGCACTTCAGCAAGGATTATCCGCACACTTTGCACGAAGCTGTGCCGACCATTCTTTATCCCGCCGATTAGAGTTGCCGTTCCCACTTGAGCAATACGCGCAAGTGGCGCAAGGCATCACGCTGCATACTGTCCGGCAGCAGCACGAGGCTGCGCCTCCCGCCCCCGGCCAGATTGATGTTCATCAACACCAACAATGGCATAAGCAAACCACCCGCCGAGATTTTGCCTACCCGTTGCTGGCCGTTACGCTGAATCAAGGTGATTTCGTTTTCTTTTTCCAAACTGAAAGCCAGACAGGATTTTGCCAGGTTCAATCCCGCATCGCGCAATCCCACGTACCCTGTCGCCGCAAGCACCACAACGCCCATGCCGATTTGCACAAAAGGCTTGAAAGGTAATAAATACAAAACTGACAACAATAGCGCACTGAACCCAGCCAGCAGGTACATCAGATAGCGCGAGGGAAGAATCTGGAAACGACGCTGGAAACCCGCAAACGTCGAGGGAGGCATCGATCAAAAAAACAGGGCGTAAATCAAGCCGATCACTACAGTCGCAATAATCGCCAGCAACAAGTATCCACCGCCGTTTGACTGCGGTTGTTCCGTGTCAGCAATGCCGGGGGTTTCATAGTCCCGAGCAGCTGCCACCCTTTGTGGCTGAGAGTTTGAAGCTGCACGGTTGATCTCTTCGATACTGGGACGCGCAAATTTCATCGTCTTGGAAATCACCTCAACATCCTCTTTGCTGGCAGT